>CAZDBC010000725.1:1416-1795 GCA_964503295.1 uncultured Kiloniellaceae bacterium
GGCAAGCTTCGTCACCGGCCACAACCTGATGGTCGACGGCGGCTGGATGGCGTACTGAAGCGCCCGGAGCGGACCCGTGTTCGACCCGCCCGGTCGCCGACGCGCCGGTCTAGCTGTCGCCGCCGAGCCACGCCACGAGCCGGCGCCGCACGCCGTCCAGATGCGCCCGCATCGCCACCCGCGCCCGCTCCCGCGCGCCCGCCCGCAGCGCGGCGAGCACGCGCAGGTGCTCTTCGCTCTGGGCGCGCAAGGTCCGGGGCATGCGGGAGACGTGGCACATCCGCGCCTTGCCCCGCAGGTCGGCGATCAGCGCCGCCAGCATCGGGTAGCCGGAGGCGTCGGCGACCGCGACGTGGAAGCGGTCGTCGTGATCCCAAAA
>CAZDBC010000726.1:0-1786 GCA_964503295.1 uncultured Kiloniellaceae bacterium
ATCGACGAGGCCGACCGCATGCTCGACATGGGCTTCATCCCCGATGTCGAGCGCATCGTCTCGATGCTCCCGGCGATACGGCAGACGCTGTTCTTCTCGGCCACCATGCCGCCCGAGATCCGCAAGCTGGCGGACAAGTTCCTGCTCAACCCAAAGGAGATCTCGGTCTCGCGCCCGGCCACGACGGCCGAGACGGTCAAGGACTTCCTGGTGGTGGTGGGCCCGCGCGACAAGCGCAAGGCGATGACCGCGCTGCTCAAGGCCGAGAACCCCGAGCACGCCCTCATCTTCTGCAACCGAAAGCGCGACGTCGATGCGCTCAACCGCGCGCTCAAGGGCGAGGGTTTCGCGGTCGAGGCGCTGCACGGCGACATGGCGCAGTCGGTCCGCACCGAGACGCTGGCACGATTCAAAAAGCGCGAGATCCCGATCCTGGTGGCCTCGGACGTGGCGGCGCGCGGGCTCGACATCACCGGCATGTCCCACGTCTTCAACTACGACGTTCCGCACAACGCCGACGACTACGTCCACCGCATCGGCCGCACCGGCCGCGCCGGGCGCGAGGGCCGCGCCTTCACCCTGGCCGTGCCCGAGGACGCCAAGTCGGTCACCGCGATCGAGAAGCTGATTGGCCGCGAGATCGCGCGCGCCGAAGGCGAAGGATATGGCGGTCGCGACCTGGAGGCGCTGGAGGACGGCGAGGCACCGCGCGGTCGACGCGGCCGCGGCAAGCCGGCCAAGGGCAAGGCCGAGGCCGAGCACAAGGGGGGCGACACGCCGGCCGAGAAAGTCGAGAATGGCGGCGGCAAGGAGCGCAAGGCGGAGAAGACCGACAAGGCGGAGAAGAAGGCCGGGTCGTCGGACCGCCGCAAGTCGGAGAAGACCTCGCGGTCCAACGGACGCCGTTCGCGCCGCGACGAGGAACGCGAGCTGAAGCCCGAGCCGGTGCCGACAGGAAATCCCGTCGGGATGGGCGACCACGTCCCCGACTTCCTCAAGCGGCCCGCCCGCCAACGCAACGGGTGACGCGCGATGCAGACGATCTTCGTGATGGTGAAGTGTCAGCTCGGCAAGGCCTACGAGGTGGCTGCCGAGGCCGTGGACCGGATCGAGAAGGTATCCGAGGTACACTCGATCTCGGGCCAGTTCGACCTGATGATGAAGTGCTCGTTGGACGACGACGAGGACATCGGCCACTTCGTCACCGGCGAGATCCAGAACCTGCCCGGCGTCAAGGACACCTTCACCTTGATCACCTTCAAGGCGTTCTCCTGACCGCTCGCAACGCCCGCTCCCCTAACCATATCTTAACCCGGCCACGCTAGGGCTGGGCCCAGCGACCACCCGGACCATGGGAGAGAGCCATGGACGGGGCCGGCGGCCCCACGGCCTTTCAGCAGGCCGAGACCGACTTCGCCGCGGGACGCCTGGGCAAGGCCGAGGCCGGCTACCGGGCGTCGCTGGAGCAGTACGGCGTCCATCCCGACACCCTCAACCGCCTGGGCATGGTCGCCGCCCGGCAGCATGATCTGACGCGGGCGCGGACCATGCTGCATCAGGCATGCGAGGCCGACGGCTGGCAGAGCCCGGCTCACCGGCAAAACTTGGCCGCGCTGCTGGTCACCATCGCGCGCCAGCGCCTGGGGACGTCCGACGTCGACGGCGCCGCCGATGTCCTGCTCGACGCTGCCGAGCTGGCCGGCGACCTCGAGCAGATCCGCAGCCAAGTGGCCGACGGGCTGTGCTTCGTCGCCGGACATTTCCTCCACACGGTGCCCGGGAAAGC
>CAZDBC010000727.1:0-1770 GCA_964503295.1 uncultured Kiloniellaceae bacterium
TCAGCGCCGAGCCGGCCTGCTTGTTGACGATCTTCTTGACCGGGCAGCCGAAGTTGATGTCGATCATCGCGGCGCCACGATCGGCGTTGAGCCGGGCCGCCTCGGCCATGGCGTCAGGCTCGCAGCCGGCCAGCTGCACCGCCATCGGGAACTCCTCGGGCGCGTTGCTCGACAGCTTCATGGACTCGCGCGTGCGCCGGATCATGGCTTGGCTGGCGATCATCTCCGACACCACCAGGCCCGCTCCGGCCCGCTTGACCAGGCGCCGGAAAGGCATGTCGGTGATGCCGGACATGGGCGCGAGAATGACGGGGGCGTCGAGCCGGACCGGCCCTATCGAAATGCCCATGAGTTAGGCAACCCGTACTGCTTTGCTCACAATCTGGGCTGTCTAAGCGCCGGATTCGGCGAATGCAAGCGATTTGCCGGGCTCGTGCGCCTTGCCGGCGGCAGGATGGGTCGAATGCGGCGGTGGGAAAAGGCGGTTGGTCTCGCCGGTCCCCGGCACTACTCTGCCGCCGGCGCGGCAGGCGCCGGGAATTCGGGCGGAGATCACGAACGATGTCGGTGGCGGCTCTGGTGGTGGCGGCCGGTCGGGGCCAGCGCTTCGGCGGCAGCCTGCCCAAGCAGTACGCCCCGCTCGCCGGCCGCCCCGTTCTGCGACACAGCCTTCAGACACTGGCCGGGCATGCGGCGATCGATCACGTCTCCACCGTGATCCATCCGGACGACGAGGCGCTCTATGCGCAAGCGGCGCGGAGCCTCGGCCTGCCGCCCGCGACGCCGGGCGGCGCGACCCGACAGGAGTCCGTGCGGCTCGGCCTGGAAGCCTTGACCGGACTGGCACCCGATTTGGTGCTGGTGCACGATGGCGCGCGCCCATTCCTCGACGGTCCCTTGATCGACCGCGTCCTGGCCGGGCTGGACGCGGCGGAGGGCGCGGTTCCCGCGCTGCCCATGACGGACACAGTGAAGCAGGCCGTGGAGGACGACGGTCGGACCAGGGTGATCGAGACGCTCGAGCGGTCCACGCTGTGGCGCACGCAGACGCCGCAGGGCTTCCGCTTCGCCCCCTTGCTCGCCGCCCATCGCGCCGCCGCTGGGGGCCCGGAACTGACCGACGACGCCGCCGTCGCGGAACGGGCCGGCCTTACCGTCATTCTTGTCTCCGGAAGCGAGGAGAACATCAAGGTGACCACGCCGCAGGATCTAGCCGCGGCCGAGCAGCGGCTCGGCCTTGGGCAGCGGGTCGAGCCGCGCATCGGACAGGGCTTCGACGTCCATCGCTTCGGGCCGGGCGACCGGGTCGTGCTGTGCGGGCTGCCGATTCCCCACCCGCAGGCCCTGCTCGGCCATTCCGACGCAGACGTCGGGCTGCACGCCCTGACCGACGCCATTCTGGGCGCCCTCGGCGCCGGCGATATCGGCAGCCACTTCCCGCCCTCGGACCCGCGCTGGCGCGGCGCCGATTCGGCGCGATTCCTGCGCCACGCTGTCGAGCTGGTGACCGCGCGCGGCGGGCGCATCGGCAACGTGGACATCACGCTGATCTGCGAACGCCCGAAGATCGGCCCGCACCGGGAGGCGATGATCGCCCGGGTGGCACAGCTGCTCGGCATCTCCAGCGATCGCGTGAGCATCAAGGCGACGACGACCGAGCGCCTGGGCTTCACCGGGCGTGGCGAGGGCATCGCGGCCCAGGCCGTTGCCGCGCTCGCCTACGGGACCGAGTCCGTGCCGCGGGTGAACAAGATCTTCGGCCCCGGCAAT
>CAZDBC010000728.1:0-1770 GCA_964503295.1 uncultured Kiloniellaceae bacterium
ACGCCTGAGGCCCGGCGAGACGCCGCGTCCACCCGCCCGCCTTGTCGCTCCTGCGGGCCGGGGCTATAACGGCGCTCCGGTCCGGGCGGGCTCCCGGGCGGCAGGCAGTGCAAGGAGCAGCGGCGCATGGCCGGCAAGACCTCCGATCTCAAGCGGCGCGCGCCGGCGGCGGGCGAAAGCTCCGGCCCCGGCCCCGGCGAGAGCGCGCCCGCGCGCCCGGAGCGCCCCGGCCGCGAGGAGGCCGAGGCGGCGGTGCGCACCCTGCTGCGCTGGGCCGGCGACGATCCCGCCCGCGAGGGCCTGGCCGGCACGCCCGAGCGTGTCGTGCGCGCCTACGAGGAGTTCTTCGCCGGCTACGCGGTCGATCCCGAGCAGCTCCTGCGCCGCACCTTCGAGGAGACCGACGGCTACGACGAGATCGTCATGCTCAAGGACATCGGCTTCGTCTCCCACTGCGAGCACCACGTCATGCCGATCGTCGGCCACGCCCACGTCGCCTACCTGCCGCACCACCGCGTCGTGGGCATCAGCAAGCTGGCCCGGGTGGTCGACGCCTTCGCCCGCCGCCTGCAGTCGCAGGAGGTCATGACCGTGCGCATCGCCGACACCATCGCCCGGGTGCTCGAGCCGCGCGGCGTCGCCGTGGTGATCGAGGCGGTGCACCAGTGCATGACCACCCGCGTCATCCACAAGCCGGGCCTGACCACGGTCACCAGCCGCATGCTCGGCGCCTTCCGCGACAACCCGACGACCCGGCGCGAGGTCCTGTCGATCCTCAAGGCGCCAAGCTGAGACCGGCGCCGAAGGCCCGAAGGAAGTCAACGCGATGACGACAGCAAAGAACGAGCAGGACGCCGGCATCTTCGCGCCGCGGCGCAGCGTCGAGCAGGTGGAGGAGGGCGCCGAGCTCGCCCCGAAGTTCGACGCCGAAGGCCTGATCCCGGTGGTCACCACCGACGCGGCGAGCGGCGAGCTCCTGATGCACGGCTACATGAACGCCGAGGCCCTGCGCCGCACCATCGAGACCGGCGAGGCGCACTACTGGAGCCGCAGCCGCAGGCAGCTCTGGCACAAGGGCGCGACCAGCGGCCTGGTTCAGAAGGTGATCGAGCTGCGCATCGACGACGACCAGGACGCGGTCTGGCTGCGCGTCGAGGTGCAGGGCGGGGCGAGCTGCCACGTCGGCTACCGCTCCTGCTTCTACCGCTCGGTGCCGCTCGGCGAGCCGGCGGCCGAAAAGCCGCTCACCCTGCGCTACGAGGAGAGCGAGAAGGTCTTCGACCCGCAGGAGGTCTACGGCGACGCGCCCAACCCGACCAAGCTCTAGCGGCCGCGCGCCGGCGGGCGCTCAACCCTCCGGATCGTCCGCGCCCGCCCAGTAGGCGAACGCGCGTTCGAGCTCGATGCGGTGGGCCAGCTCGGCCTGCGGGCCGCTGTCGGGCCCGCGGTAGCGGCCCAGTTCGTTCAAGAGCTGGAAGAAGCCCGGCCCGGGCAGACCGGCCCGGGCGCGGCCGACCGCCAGCGCGGCGAGCAGCGGCCGGCCGGCGGCGTGGTCCTGGCGCGCCAGGTCCTCCAGGGCAAGGGTCACCTTGTGAATGCTGTGCGGCGGCGGCACGCCGGCCGCCGCGGCCAGCTCGCGGTAGCCGATCGTGCGCCCGGCCGCCGCCTGCGCGCGCAGCACCCGGCGCAGGCTGGCCGGCAGGTCGGGGTCGGGGCTCGACATGGCGCGGGCGGCACTCCCTGGCGCGCGGCGCCGCCCGGGGGCGCCGC
>CAZDBC010000729.1:0-1490 GCA_964503295.1 uncultured Kiloniellaceae bacterium
CTGTCGGGGGTGTCGCTGACGCTCGATGCCGGCGAGTCCCTCGCGCTGATGGGCGAGTCGGGCTCTGGCAAGAGCACGCTGCTGCATCTCGTGGCGGGGCTGGAACCCGCCGATGCCGGCACGATCCGCATCGGCGGGACCGAGGTGACCGCGCTCTCGGATGCCGGCCGCGCGCGGCTGAGGCGCGAACGTCTCGGTCTCGTCTTCCAGCAGTTCAACCTGGTGCCGAGCCTGACGGTCGCGCAGAACCTCGCCCTCGAGGCCCGTCTCGCCGGGCGCCACGAGCCGGACCGCACCGCCTGGCTCGCCGAGCGGCTCGGACTTTCCGGGCTCGGCGAGCGCTATCCCGAGCAGCTCTCCGGCGGTCAGCAGCAGCGCGTCGCCATCGGCCGGGTGCTGGCGGCGCGGCCGGAGCTCCTGCTCGCCGACGAGCCGACGGGCAATCTCGACGACCGCATCGCGGTGCGCCTGCTCTACCTCTTCGAGGAGCTCAACAAGCTCGGCACCACGGTCGTGATCGCGACCCACAACGAGAACCTGGTGGCCCGCTTCTCGCACCCCGTCCTGCGGCTCAAGGACGGCCAGGCGCGCGTCGCCGGCCTGCGCCGGCGCGGCGAAGCGGTCGAGGGGCTGGCCGGGGGGCAGTCCTGAATGCTGTTCCGGCCCAGGGACGTGCCGCTCGAACGCGACGCCTCGGGCCGCTTCCTGCCCTGGCTGGTCGCGGTCATGGTGTTCCTCGGCGCCCTGGCGCTGTTCAGCGCGATGGCCATGAACAAGGTCGCCGCCCGCTGGGACCGCGGCCTCGAGGGGCGCCTGACGGTACAGCTTCCCCCGCCCGACCTGGATGCCGCCGGCGCGGGTGCCCGGACCGACGCCGCCCTGGCCGTGCTGCGCGCGACCGAGGGCATCGCGGCGGCCGAGCCTCTGTCGTCCGACGAGATCGCCGAGCTTCTGCGCCCCTGGCTCGGCGACACCGCCGCTGGCGGCGATCTGCCCCTGCCCGGCCTGATCGCGGTGCGGCTCGAACCGGGCGCCGAGATCGACCTCGATGCACTCGCCGCCCGGCTCGAGGCGGCGGTGCCCGGCGCCGTGCTCGACGACCACCAGCGCTGGCTGGGCGACCTGCTGGCGCTGGCCCGGGCGATCGAGATCGTCGCCCTGCTGATCGTGTTTCTGGTCGGCGTGTCGGCCGTTATCATGGTGGTCTTCGTCACCCGCATGGGGCTCGCGGTGCATCGCCAGGTGATCGAGTTGCTGCATCTCATCGGCGCCAAGGACAGCTACATCGCTGGACAGTTCCAGGCCCACGCGATGAAGCTCGGCCTGCGCGGCGGCCTGCTCGGCCTCGCCTTCGCCCTGCTCACCGTGCTCGGCGTCGGGCGGCTGCTGGCACGCATGGACGCGGCGCTGCTGCCCGACCTCGCGCTGCAGACGCACGAGTGGGCGCTCCTTCTGCTGCTGCCGCTCGCCGCCGCCGTGATCACCATGAC
>CAZDBC010000729.1:1500-1770 GCA_964503295.1 uncultured Kiloniellaceae bacterium
GACGACCGCGCGCCTCACCGTCCTGCGCACGCTGGCCCGCCTGCCGTGAGCGCGCGCGCGGAAAGCCGGCGGGGGGGCGGCGCGCCCTGGCTGCGTCTTGCCGCCGCGCTCGGCGTCGCCGCCGGCCTGTGGCTGATCGGCCTGCTGTGGTTCACCACGCTGCTGCCGGCCGGCGAGCGCGAGGATGCGCGGCGCACCGACGCCATCGTGGTGCTGACCGGCGGCAGCGGACGCCTGTCGCGCGGCCTGGAGCTGCTGGCCGAGGAACGG
>CAZDBC010000730.1:0-1767 GCA_964503295.1 uncultured Kiloniellaceae bacterium
CTCGATCCGCACCAGTCCGCGCTCGGCCAGCGCTTGCATGGCGCGGCGCAGGGTATGCCGGTTGACCTGAAACCTTCGGGCCAGTTCAGGTTCGGTGGGCAGCCGGCCGCCCTCAGGATAGATCCCGCCGGCTATGTCGTCCGCCAGTTGCTGCTCAATCTGGCGCCAGATAGCGACTCCCCTTCCGCGTTCGATCATGAGGCCACCGGCCCCGCCGTCACGAAAGTTTCATGGAACAAAGCTTTACCGGACCGCATGCGCAAGCCATAGTCGTAAGAGGTTGGTATATACGACTAGATGATTTTGCCGAGTCATACAAGGTAGATCCGAGCAATGTCCGCGCCCCGGAACATCCCTCCGGCCGATGACATGAACCGGCAAGTCTGGATGAGCCTGCTGGCCCAGGCCCTGCCCGCCGACCTCGACGAAGCCATGGGGCAGTTGCCCGAAAGGCCGGATTGGAACTGGCTGCGCCGCCCGGAAACCGGCTTGGTGATGGTGCGCGGGCGTATCGGGGGCGACGGTCAGCCGTTCAATTTCGGCGAGATGACCGTAACGCGCTGCTCGCTGGTTACCGCCGAGGGCGTCACCGGACACGGCTTTGTTGCCGGACGAAGCCATCGTCACGCGGAACTGGCCGCCCTGTTCGACGCCCTGCTGCAGACTCCGGATCGCGCAGAGCCTGTCAAACGGGACCTGCTACCCCGGCTGGCCGCAAAGCAGGCGCGCGACCGACAGGCCAAGGCAGCGCGCACCGCTTCGACCAAGGTCGAGTTCTTCACGCTCGTGCGCGGCGAGGACGAGGCCGAATGAACCTGCCACTGAGAAAAGAGGCGGGCGATGCGCCGCCGCCCGGCTTCGCCGATCCGGTCCTGGACAGCCAAACGACCTTTCGCGCTGTCCTGGACGCCATGGCGCGTCCGGGCACCATCGTGGCCGTGCCGGCGACCCTGCCGGAGGTGCCCGAACCCCTGTTTCCCGCGAGCGCAGCCGTTTGTCTCGCCCTTGCCGACTTCGACACGCCCCTGTGGCTCGACCCTTCTTTCACCGCCGCGCCGGCGGTTGGGAACCTCCTGCGCTTTCACTGCGGCTGCCCGCTGGTCGAACAGCCGCTGCAGGCCACTTTCGCCGTGATCGGCGCCGCGCCGGACATGCCGCCGCTCGATGCCTTCGCGCAAGGCAGCGACGAGTATCCAGACCGTTCGGCTACCCTCATCGTTCAGGTCGCCACGCTCTCCGACGAGCACGGGGTTACGCTTAGCGGCCCCGGGATACGTCACGTCCGCGCGCTGAACGCCGGACCGCTTCCGGAGTCCTTTTGGCCTCAGGTGCAGGCCAACAGCGCGCGCTTCCCGCGCGGGGTCGATATCGTGCTGGCGAGCGGGCAGAAGCTGGCGGCTTTGCCACGCTCGACCCGCGTGGAGATCTGACGGTGTACGTGGCAGCCAAAGGCGGCGAGACGGCGATCGAGAATGCCCACCGTCTGCTCGCCGAGGAGCGTCGCGGCGATCCGGCCGTGCCCGAACTTTCGCTCGGGCAGATCACGAATCAACTTTCCCTTGCCGTCGACCGGGTGATGACCGAGGGCTCGCTCTACGATCGCGAGCTGGCGGCGCTGGCGATCAAGCAGGCGCGCGGCGATCTGATCGAGGCCATCTTTCTGTTGCGTGCCTATAGGACGACGCTGCCCCGCTTCGGCTACAGCCTCCCGCTCGACAGCCGCACCATGCGGCCCCGCCGGCGGATCTCGGCGACCTACAAGGATTT
>CAZDBC010000731.1:0-1763 GCA_964503295.1 uncultured Kiloniellaceae bacterium
CGCGCCGGCGGTGCTGCGGCTGATCGCTGAGGTCGTGGAGGCCGGGCACGCACGGGCGGCGGAGGTCAGCGTGTGCGGCGAGGCGGCCTCGCTGCCCGAGGTCATTCCCGCGCTTCTCGACCGGGGCATCCGCGTGCTTTCGGTCCCGCCGGGCGCCATCGCCCGCACCAAGGCGGCGGTCGCCGGACACCGCATCGATCCGGATCATGTCTGAGATCCGGCGCAGCCGTGCCACGCGACAGGACAAGATCGCCGCCTACAAGCGGATCCTGCGGAGTTGCCTGGAGCAGCGGCCGTCTGGCGCCAGGCAGAAGATTGCGCGCGTGCTGGGCACCCACCGCAGCTTCGTCACCCAGATCACCAATCCCGCCGACCCGACGCCGATCCCGGCGCGGCACGTTCCCGTGATCCTCGAACTGGTCCATGCTTCGGAGAGCGAGCGCGATCGCTTCGTCGCCGCCTATGCCGCGGCTCATCCGGACAAGGCGCTGCAGGCGGACTTCGACAGGACGCCGCTGAAGACCGTTCACCTCGAGATCCCGGCACTGCCGGACCCGACCGCCCAGGCCGCGCTGGAGGAGCTGATCCGCGAGACTGTCAGGCGGCTGGTCGAGATCGCGCGCCTGCAGGCCACGACCGAAGAGCCCAACGAGAGAGGGGAGGACAGCGAATGAAAAAGTTCATGAACGCCGTCGACGATTTCCTGAGCGAGAGCCTGCGCGGCTTCGCTGCGGCGCATGCCGGCCTGGTCCGCCTGAACGAGGAGCCCGTCTACCTGGTTCGCGCCGACTCCCCGGTGAAGGGAAAGGTCGCCCTGGTCTCGGGCGGCGGCAGCGGCCACGAACCGCTGCACGGCGGCTTCGTCGGGCGGGGAATGCTGGACGCCGCCTGTCCCGGCCAGGTCTTCACCTCGCCGACGCCGGATCAGATGCAGGCGGCGGCCGAGGCTGCCGACGGCGGCGCCGGTATCCTGTTCATCGTCAAGAACTACACCGGCGACGTCATGAACTTCGAGATGGCGGCGGAGCTGATCGGCGACGGGGTCGAGACGGTTCTGGTCAACGACGACGTTGCCGTCGAGGATTCCAGCTTCACCAGCGGCCGGCGCGGCGTGGCCGGCACGCTGGTGGTCGAGAAGATTGTCGGGGCCGCCGCCGAAGCCGGCGCGAGCCTCGCCGAGCTGAAGGCGCTCGGCGAGCGGGTCAACGATCGCACCGCCTCCATGGGAATTGCGCTGACCTCGTGCACGGTGCCGGCTGCGGGCAAGCCGACCTTCGAGATAGCGGGCGACGAGATGGAGGTCGGGGTCGGCATTCACGGCGAACCGGGGCGCCGCCGCGCCAAGCTTGAGCCGGCCGACGCCATCGCGCGGACCCTGGTCGAGGCGATCCTGCAGGACCTGGAGCCCGAGCCGGGCCAGAAGGCCCTGCTGCTCGTCAACGGCATGGGCGCGACCCCGCTGCTCGAGCTGACGCTGATGTACGACGCGGCGCGCCGCGCCCTGCAGCCGAGCGGCATCGAGATCGTGCGCTCGCTGGTCGGCAACTATGTCACCTCGCTCGACATGGCCGGCTGCTCCCTGACGGTCACACTGATTGACCAGGAGATGCTGGACCTCTGGGACGCGCCTGTCCTCACCCCGGCGCTGCGCTGGGGCTGTTAGCCGTTCGGCGTTGCGCGACGCCGGGCGGCTATTCCGCCAGGTGACAGGCGGCGTCCTGCGATCCGGCGCTCATTCTACTCGCGCCCGGCCTCCTCCCGCC
>CAZDBC010000732.1:0-1762 GCA_964503295.1 uncultured Kiloniellaceae bacterium
GTTGATGATGCGCACGACCCGTTCCTTGTTGATCGCCATGTTCACCGCCTGGCGCACCAGTTTGTTGTCGAAGGGCGGCTCGGTGGTGTTCATGGTGATGTAGCCGGTGTGTAGCAGGTCGCCCTTGACGATCAGCCCTTCGTTTGCCGGGTCCTCGAGTTCCTGGAGGAAGTTGGCCGACGGGATCGGGTCGCCGAGCACGTCGACCTCGCCGCGCTTGAGCCTGAGGAGCGCCACCTGTGGCTCCTGGCCAACCTCGAAGATGATCCTGTCGAGAAAGGGTACGCCCTCGCGGAAGTAGTCCTCGTTGCGCTCGAACACGACGCGCTGACCGAGCCTCCACTCGGTCATCTGGTAGCCGCCGGTGCCGACCGGGTTGCGGCCGAAGTCCTGCCCGTGCTCCTCGACCGCCCCGCGCGGGACGGCGAAGGCGAAATTGATGGCGACGATCTGCAGGAAAGTGGCGTCGGGCTGGCTGAGCTCGATCACCACGGTATGGTCGTCGGGCGTGGTGATGCCGGAGAGTTCGTCGGCCTCGCCGGCGACCATCTCGTCGAAGCCCTTGATCTGCCAGAAGAAGCCCTGGCCGGGGCTCTGTGTCTCAGGGTTCACCGCGCGCTCGATCGAATACTTGATGTCCGAGGCCACCAGCTCGCGACCGTTGTGGAACTTCACACCCTCGCGCAGCTTGAAGGTGTAGACGAGCTGGTCGTCGGAGATCGTGTAGCTTTCCGCGAGATCGGGGATCAGCTCGGTGGTGCCCGGCTTGTAGTCCATCAGCCCGTCGAACAGGGCCTTGATCATAGACCAGTTTTGCCAGTCGTAACCGATCGCAGGGTCGAAGGTGGAGATGTCGTCCTTGTAGGTGACGACCATCTCGCCGCCCTGCTTCGGATCCGCCTGCGCTACGGTTCCGCCGAGCGCAAACGCACACACCGCCGTTGCGGCCGCAAGCTTTCTGAGCATTGTGTATCCTCCCTCGTGTCGAGGTTCTGCGCGCCCCGATTTGATTGCGCGAGATTATGTTAACGGTGGCGCACCCGGGGATCAATCAACGAAGTCGCGATATCCGCCAGGAGGTTGCCGATGACGATGCCGACCGCCGCCACCAGCGTGACCGCCATTATCACGGGGATGTCGACCCGCTGAATCGCCTGCCAGGCGAGCTGTCCGATCCCGGGCCAGCCGAACACGGCCTCGACGACGACGACGCCCTGCATGTAAAGGCCGATGTCGATGCCGATCATGGCAACGATTGGCAGGATTGCGTTGCGCAGGCCGTGCACCAGCACGACCCGGTTCTCGCTCATCCCCTTGGCGCGCGCGGTGCGGATGTAGTCCTGGCGCAGCACGTCCACCATGCTGGATCGGCCCATTCGCGAGTACCACCCGGCAATGGTGATACCGAGGGTGAGCGCCGGCAATACTACGTGCGCCAGCGTGCCGTAGCCGCCGAGCGGGAACAGGCCGAGTTTGTGCGCGAAGACGTAGAGTAGCAGCAGCCCGACTACGAACTGCGGCGCCGATACGCCGATGAAGCTCAGTACCATGACCACCTTGTCGGAAATCCGGTTGCGCCGCGTGGCGGAGTAGATGCCGGCCGGCAGGCCCAGCAGCAGCTCGAAGAAGATCGCCGCGACCATGAGCTGAAGCGTCGCCGGCAGCCGGCTGGCGATAAGCTCGGTCACTTCGGCCTTCTGCACGTACGAGCGGCCGAGGTCGCCCTGCACCAGGTTGCCCAGGTAGCGCAGGTACTGCACCG
>CAZDBC010000733.1:0-1755 GCA_964503295.1 uncultured Kiloniellaceae bacterium
GATTGCCGGGCGTCCCGACCGTACGACGACCTGGTATTGGGCCTTCAATCAGTTCACGGCCCAAACCTTCGACCGCGAGGCTTTGGCGAAGCCCATTGCTGCTTTCTGCAAGGACCGGCAGCGTGCCCGGACCTCCGCCGCGACCATCAAACGCGACGTTGAATGCTTCATCCGTAGCTACGTGGCGCGCGGCGAATCCAAGTTCTCCGATGACACCATGGAGCCGGTCCTGGCCGAACTCGGCCTGATCCGGCCTCATTCCGCAAAAACCTTCGAGTTTCGCCGCGGGCCGAAACCGAGCCTGCCCGATGGTGTCTTCAACTTCGCGCTTTACGATTTCTGGCAGCACCACGCGCCATCCACCGGCACGCTGGCGGTCGAGACCATCGCTTACGAGCCGGGTGCACCTGGCCGCGTTTTCAAGCTCGACGAGTATTCGCTGATCGAACGGCTGGTCCGCATCGAGGAAAGCTCGGGGGGGCGGTTCCTCTGGAGCGATTCAGCGGGGGTCCGTAACGTCGCCCGCGGACGTGGCACAATCGATCCGTATGAGTTGCTGGCGACCGCCTATGGCAGTCCGATGCGAAAGGTGGCCTGACCATGATGCTGTCCGATGTCGTCACGGTCGCGCGGCGCTTTCAGCGCTCGGTCCGCCTCGATACCGATTTCGGCACGGCCGCAAGTCTTCAGGGTTTCATCTGCCATGAATCCGGGCGCGCTGCGCTGGAGACCATGGCGCGGCTGGTCACCGACTCGCAGCAACGCGCTTTTACTTGGACCGGCCCCTATGGCGGCGGCAAGTCAAGCCTTGCCCTGGCCCTTTCCAGCTATGTGAGCGGTGATCCCGCGCTGCGCAAAGCTGCCCGCGCCGCGCTGAAATCGGTTCCCGACCTCGATGCGGCCTTCCCGTCGAGCAAGGATGGCTGGCTTGTCATACCGGTGAGTGGCCGCCGCGGCGACCCGGTGGCCGATATCGATGGGGCCCTTGCCGCCGCAAAGGGGGCGCGGCGGCAGCGCGGCCCGGCCCGCGGCCGCGACCTAATTTCCAAACTGGTCAACGAGGCCAAGGCGCGCCCAAAGGACGGGGTTCTTCTCGTGATCGACGAGATGGGCAAGTTCCTTGAGGACGCCGCCGCGGAAGGCACCGACATCCATTTCTTCCAGGACCTTGCCGAAGCGGCCGGGCGTGCCCCTGGACGCCTCATCGTGCTCGGCGTCCTGCATCAGACCTTCGAACAATATGCCGGTCAGCTAGGACGCGAAAACCGGGACGAATGGGCGAAGGTGCAGGGGCGTTACGTCGATATCCCGCTTGTCACTGCGGTTGACGAGGTGATCGACCTGCTCGCCCGCGCCGTCGTCACCAAGTCCGACCATCCGGATACTATGCGTGTTGCCGAAGACGTTGCGGCGGGCATCCGCCGGCGTCGCCCCGGCAGCCCTGAGAATCTCGCTGAACGCCTCGACCAGTGCTGGCCATTGCACCCGGTATCGGCCGCCTTGCTGGGTCCGGTCTCCCGGCGGCGGTTCGGCCAAAACGAGCGCAGCACGTTCGGCTTTCTTTGTTCCGGCGAGCCTCATGGGTTTCAGGATTATCTTCGCGCCACGTCCGTTTCCGACTGTGCGCCGTACGACCCGGCACAGCTATGGGATTATCTGCGCTTCAATCTCGAGCCGGCGATTCTCGCATCGCCTGATGGCCATCGCTGGGCGCAGGGCGTCGATGCGATCGAACGGTGCGAGTCGAAAGGCACG
>CAZDBC010000734.1:0-1751 GCA_964503295.1 uncultured Kiloniellaceae bacterium
GGCAAGGGCAAGGGCTCGCCCGAATGGTGGGCCGCGCGGGTCAAGCCGGGGCGGATCATGTTCGAGCTCGACGGCGTGCCGCACGACTTGGCGCGCGAGGCCTTCGAGCTGGCTTCGGCCAAGCTGCCCGTGCAGACCAAGTTCATCAGCCGCGTCCACGAGGAGAGCTGAGGATGAAGGCCGGTGATCTCAGGACCAAGTCGGTCGACGAGTTGAAGGAGTCGCTGATGGGGCTGCGCAAGGAGCAGTTCAACCTGCGCTTCCAGAAGGCCGGCGGCCAACTCGAGAATACGGCGCGGGTGCGCCAGGTGCGGCGCGACATCGCGCGCATCAAGACGCTGCTGCGCGAGCGGCAGCGGGCGACAGCAGGAGAGTAGGAGATGCCGCGGCGTGTGTTGCAGGGTGTGGTGGTCAGCGACAAGGCCGACAAGACCGTGACCGTTCTGGTCGAGCGGCGGGTCATGCACCCGATCTACAAGAAGTTCATCAAGCGCTCGAAGCGCTATCACGCGCACGACGAGAACAACAGCTGCGCGATCGGCGACAAGGTTCGTATCCGCGAGTGCCGCCCGATCTCGAAGACCAAGAGCTGGGAAGTGGTCGACGTGCCGGCGCCCGGCGCGGAGGCATAGGGAACGCAGCCATGATCCAGATGCAGACACAGCTGGAGGTCGCCGACAATTCGGGAGCGCGGCGCGTCCAGTGCATCAAGGTGCTCGGCGGCTCGAAGCGCCGCAGCGCCGGCGTCGGCGACGTCATCGTGGTTTCGGTCAAGGAGGCCATCCCGCGCGGGCGCGTCAAGAAGGGCGACGTCCACCGGGCGGTGATCGTGCGCACCACGAAGGACATCCGCCGCACGGACGGCAGCTCGATCCGCTTCGACACCAATGCGGCGGTGCTGATCAACAAGCAGAATGAGCCGATCGGCACGCGCATTTTCGGACCGGTGACCCGAGAGCTGCGCAGCCGTCAGTTCATGAAGATCGTCTCCCTGGCACCGGAAGTGCTGTAGGGGCGGAGCGAGGCCATGGCCAGGAAGTTCAAGATCAAGAAGGGCGACAAGGTGGTCGTCATTACCGGGCGCGACAAGGGCCGCAGCGGCGAGGTGCTGCGCGTGCTGCGCAAGGAAGACCGCGTCCTGGTCCAGGGCGTCAACATGGTGCAGCGTCACACCCGCCCGAGCACGGCGGGGGCCGGCGGCATCCTGGAAAAGGAGGCGCCGATCCACATCTCCAACGTGGCCCACATCGACCCCAAGTCCAAGGAGCCGACCCGGGTCGGCTACCGCATCGAAAAGGACGGCCGCAAGGTGCGCTTCGCGAAGCGCTCGGGCGAGCCGATCGACCTGTGAGCGAGGCTGTAACCATGACTCCCCGCCTGAACGAGCATTACGAAAAGGTGGTCAAGCCGGCGCTGCAGAGCGAGTTTGGGTATAAGAACCCCCTCGAGGTGCCGCGTCTCGAGAAGATCGTGATCAACATGGGTGTCGGCGAGGCGGTGGCCGACAGCAAGAAGGTGCGCGCGGCGGCCGACGAACTGGCCCGGATCGCCGGCCAGCGACCGGTCGTGACGCGCGCGCGCAAGTCGATCGCCGGCTTCAAGCTGCGCGAGGGCATGCCGATCGGCTGCAAGGTCACGCTGCGCCGGCGCCGCATGTACGAGTTTCTCGACCGGCTTATCACCATCGCCCTGCCGCGGGTGCGCGACTTTCGCGGGCTCTCGCCGAAGTCTTTCGACGGCCGCGGCAACTT
>CAZDBC010000735.1:0-1745 GCA_964503295.1 uncultured Kiloniellaceae bacterium
GCTCCCTGGCAAGGCGAAGCATGGTCAGCAGGAAGTTGCGCCCGCGCAGGCCGTAGACCCAGGATGTCCGGAAGATCAGATGGTCGGCGCCGGTCGCCCGCACAGCCTCCTCGCCGGCAAGCTTGCTGCGGCCGTAGACGTTCAGCGGCCCGGTCGGGGCATCCTCCTCGTAAGGCACCGGCGAGAGGCCGTCGAAAACGTATTCCGTCGAGTAATGCACCATCAGGGCGCCACGAAGCCGGACTTGCTCAGCGATTATGCCGGGCGCAACGCCGTTCACCGCCATTGCCAGCTTCGGCTCGGATTCAGCCCGGTCCACCGCAGTATAGGCGCCGGCATTGACGACGACGTCAGGCTCAGTGGCGGTGAGCGTTCGGCGTATCGAGTCCGCGTCGGAAAGGTCGAGCTCGTTGCGTCCCGTCGCAACAACATCGCCGAGCGGATGCAGGCTCCGCCGCAGTTCCTCGCCGAGCTGCCCACCGCGGCCGATCACCAGGATGCGCGTCACGGAAACACCTCGGCTTGACGCAGAGCCGGCGCGGCCGCGTCCTTGGCGGAGAGAATCGGCGTGCCCGACCAGGGCCAGGCAATGGAGAGATCGGGGTCGTCCCAACGGACCGAGCGTTCGTATGCCGGCGCATAGTAGTCCGTCGTCTTGTAGAGAAAGTCGGCGCTGTCGGAGATGACCAGAAAGCCATGCGCGAAGCCCGGCGGAATCCAGGCGAGGCGCCTGTTCTCCGCACTCAGCCTCATGCCGACCCAGCGCCCGAAGGTCTGCGAGGAACGGCGCAGGTCGACGGCGACGTCGAAAACCTCCCCCGAGACCACCCGCACAAGCTTTCCCTGCGGCTGGCGGATCTGATAGTGCAGGCCGCGCAGAGTTCCGCGCGCCGAACGCGAATGGTTGTCCTGAACAAACTCCGCTTCCAGTCCAAGGGTCGCCATCTCCCGCCGGTTGTAGCTCTCCATGAAGAAACCGCGCTCATCGCCGAACACCCGCGGCGCGAACAGCATCACCTCCGGCAGCTCGGTCGCGATTGCCTCCATTGTCCGCTCCTGCACCTGGTTGAAAGTGGCAACCGGCCGGCTTCTAGAAGACCCGTTCACCCAGGATACGCATGAGGTACTGCCCGTAACCATTCTTGAGCAGCGGCCGGGCCAGGCGTTCGACCTGTTCGGCGGTGATCAGCCCCATGCGAAAGGCGATTTCCTCGGGGCAGGCGATCTTCAGACCTTGACGTTTTTCGATCGTCTCAATGAAGGCGGACGCCTCGAGCAGGGAGTCGTGGGTTCCCGTGTCCAGCCAGGCCATCCCCCGTCCCATGACCGAGACGTCGAGTTCTCCCCGTTCGAGATAGAGGCGGTTGAGGTCCGTGATCTCCAGTTCGCCGCGGGCCGACGGCTTGAGAGTTTCCGCCAGCGCAACGACCTGCCGATCGTAGAAATAGAGGCCCGTGACGGCATAATGCGAGCGCGGATTGCTTGGCTTCTCCTGGATCTCGATCGCCTTGCCCGCTTCATCGAAATCGACCACCCCGTATCGTTCGGGATCGTTGACGCGGTAGGCGAAGACCGTTGCTCCGGCCTCCTTGATCGCGGCCGCGCGCACGTCGTCGACGAGGTCGTGGCCGTAGAAGATGTTGTCTCCGAGAATCAGGGCGCTCGGCGAATCGCCGATGAAGTCCCTGCCGATCAGGAAGGCCTGGGCCAGCCCGTCCGGCGACGGCTGAACCGCATAGGACAAC
>CAZDBC010000736.1:0-1009 GCA_964503295.1 uncultured Kiloniellaceae bacterium
GGCCTACCAGTCCGGCATGCTGGCGCTGTTGCACCAGCGCTTCGCCGCGCCCGGCGAGATCTACGCCGCCTTCGTCGGCGACCTCGTCGCCTCGAGCGCACGCCGCGAGGAGGTCATGGCCGCACTGGCGCGAGGGGTGGCAACCCGTCGCTCACGGCCAGCGGCTCAAAAGCCGGTCTGAACCTCCGCGAGGAAGGCCTCCTCCGCCGGCGTCGAGCGGCGGCCGAGCGCGGCGTTGCGGTGGGGAAAGCGCCCGAAGCGGCGGATGACCTCGCGGTGGCGCTCGGCGTAGTCGGTGTAGACCGGATCACCCAACGCCTTGATCAGGCTGCAGGCCCGGTCCTGGTCGGCGAGGTCCTCGCTGTGCTCGAAGGGCAGGTAGAGAAAGAGGCGCTCGTCGCGGCCGAGCACCTCGTCGAGCCCCTTGGCGATCGCCACCGAGGCGACCACCCGCGCCTTGGCGTCACCCAGAAAGGAGCGCGCCTGGCCGCGCCAGAAATGACGGGGCAGCTGGTCCATCGCGAGCACGAGGGCGACCGTGCCGGTCGGGGTCTCGGTCCAGTCGTCGAGCGTCCCCGCCAGCGCCTGGTCCGGGAGATGGCCGAAGCGGGCGCCGAGGGCGGTGTCGATCGCCGGATCGCCCTTGAACCAGTCCTCGCGACCGAGCGTCTCGAACCAGAAGTGCCAAAGCTCGTCGGCCTCACTCATGGCGTCTCTCCCTCGCTCGCGAGCCGCCGGCGCGCCAGCGTGCGCAAGCCCAGCGGCATCAGATAGATGGGAAACTGAACCAGCCCCAAAAAGACGACGGTGAGGTCGTCCGCCGCCGCCCCCATCGCGGCCACCACCACGCCGAAGTTCTTGAACCCCGACATCAGCCCGACCGTCATCGCCAGCCGCCGCCCGAAGGGCGCGAACAGGAGCGTGCCGGCGAGGTTGAGCCCGATCGCGAGCGCGAAGACAGCGGCGAGGGCGGTGGCGGTGAAGACCGGCCGGCCGAGGGCGGCGGCGG
>CAZDBC010000736.1:1019-1744 GCA_964503295.1 uncultured Kiloniellaceae bacterium
GGTCACGCCGTCCATGACGGCGAGGCCGAAGGTCAACATCGCGAGGACGGCCACGCCGTCGACGGCCGGACCGCGCCGCTCCAAGGTGGCGGCACCCCACCAGCGCCGCAAGACCACCGCGACGGCGCTCGCACCGCCGATCAAGAGCACCAGACGCAGCAACAGCGCCACCGGCTCCAGCGCCAGATCCACGCCCAGGAGCACGCCCGCCAGCAGCGGCAGCGTGAACGGCACGAGCGCGGTCGCCACCACGCCGACGGCGAGGGCGAAGGCGGCGTCGAGGCCGAGCAGGGCGGCGTAGGCCACCGCACTGATCACCGGCGCCGACGCCGCGACGAGGACGGCGTGATCGACCAAAAAGCCGTCACCGCCCGCGAGCGTCGCCAAGGGTGCCACGACGAGCGGCGCGCCCGCGAGGATCCAGAGCACCGCGAGGGCGAGCGGCAGCGGGCGGCGCAGGCTGGCGGCGACCGCACCCGGGTCGAGCCGCAGCACCGTGACCACGATCAGCAGGAAGATGGCCGGGGTCAGCAGCGGCCGCGCCGCGGCGGCGAAGGGCGGCACCAGCACGCCCAGAAAGATGCCGGCGGCCAGAAACCGCGTCGCCTGCCGGCCGACGCCTTCGAGCCGCAGCGCCAGCCAGCGGCGCGCCCCTTGGGGCATCACGCGGGCGCCCGCGGTCGCGCGCGGCGCCCGCCGACCTCACGCCCAGGTCGCAGCGATCC
>CAZDBC010000737.1:0-1743 GCA_964503295.1 uncultured Kiloniellaceae bacterium
GCGGCATCATGCTGGGGGCCGTGCTCGTGGTGAAGCGCTACCTGCCCGACGTCCGCAAGGGCGACAAGCGCATCATCCTGATCGACGGCCGCGTCGCGGGCGCGATCAACCGCATTCCCGCCAAGGGCGAGGCGCGCTCCAACATGCATGCCGGCGGGCGGCCGGAAAAAGCCGAGATCACCGCGCGCGACCGCGAGATCTGCGGTGCCATCGGTCCGACCCTGAAGGAGCGCGGCCTGATCTTCGTGGGCATCGACATCATCGGCGGCTACCTGACCGAAATCAACGTGACCTCGCCGACCGGCCTCCAAGAGATCGGCCGCTTCGACGGAGTCAGCCTGGAGGCCGAGATCTGGGACGTGATCGAGGCGCGGCTCGCCGACGGCCCGCACGCCGCGGTCGGTTGAGCGCAGGCAGCGCGAGGGGAGCGCAATGATCGAACTGTTGACGCCCGAGGACATCGCACCGCCCGCTTCGCGCTACAGCCACGGCGTGGTCATGCCGGCCGGCGCGCGCCGGCTCGTGATCTCCGGCCAGGTCGGGATCGAGCCCGACGGGTCGATCGCGCAGGGGCTGGCCGCGCAGATGGAGCGCTGCTGGCTCAACCTCTTTGCCGTGCTGCGCGCCGGCGGCATGACCAAGGCCGATCTCGTCAAGGTGACCGTCTTCGTCACCGAATCGGGCGCGACCGCGCTCTACCGCGAAATCCGCGACCGCATGCTCGACGGGCACGCGCCGGCCGCGACCTATCTGCAGGTGGCCGGTCTGGCCATGCCCGAGCTCCTGGTCGAGATCGAGGGCGAGGCCGTATCCGGCGCTTGAACGCGCCCGCGCCTCGTGGCGCGGTCACGCCACCCTCACCGCGAATTGACAGGACGTGACGCGGCCCCGGGGCCGCGCTCGTTTAACCTGTCACCGAAGATCGGCGCCGGTGTTCGGCGCCGAGGCATCTGCAGAAAGAAAGACAACGATGCGTGCTGCACTACTGAGCATCGGCTTCGCCCTCGTGCTCGGGGCTTGCGCCGGCGCCGGTCGCGGTATCGAGCCGGGAATCGCCAGCGAGTCCGAGTGCAAGACGGGGCAGGATCCCGCCCGTTGCCGGCTGGCGCACGGCTTGGCAGGCGGATATCCGATTTCGCTCGTCGGCCAATAGGCCCGGCCGGAGTTGCGCCTTGCTCGCCTATTCGGCGGCCTGGCGCGGCGGCTGCACCTCGGAATCGGCCGCCTCCTCCTCGTCGAGCGCGCTCGCCATCTCGGCGTCGAGCCGGCGGCGCACCTTGTCGCGGCGCCCGGTCCCGCGCGCGACCATGGCGTAGGTCACCGGGACGAGGAAGAGGGTAAAGAAGGTCGCGGCCAGGACGCCGGAGAAGATCACCGTGCCGATGGCCGCGCGCGTCTCGGCGCCGGCTCCGGTGCCCAGGATCAACGGCACGGCGCCGGCCGCCGTGGTGATCGCGGTCATGAGGATCGGCCGCAGGCGGATCACCGAGGCCTCGAGGATCGCCTCGCGGAAGGCATAGCCCTGCTCGCGCAACTGGTTGATGAACTCGACGATCAGGATGCCGTTCTTGGCCGCCAGGCCGACCAGCATGATCAACCCGATCTGGGTGTAGAGATTGAGGGTGCCGTCGGTCAGGTACATGCCGAGCAGCGCCCCGGCCACCGCCAGCGGCACCGTCAGGATGATCACGAAGGGGTGCACGAAGCTCTCGAACTGCGCCGCCAGCACCAGGAAGACGACCA
>CAZDBC010000738.1:0-1741 GCA_964503295.1 uncultured Kiloniellaceae bacterium
GGTTCGGGGGCGTGGCCGTCGTCGGCCCGCTGCGCCATCTCGGCGTCGACGCGCCGGTGACGACGCTGGCCGCGAGCGCGCTCGGGCCGGTGGCGCTTTGGGCGGTCGCGCGGCCGTGGGCGCGGCGGCTCGCGCCGGGCTGACGGCGCCGCCGGCGGGCGGACGTCGCGTCGACCGGCCCTCCCGCTCGGTCGGGTTGGTGCCGGCGAGGGACGAGGCGACGCGGGGCTCGATGAGGGAGCGGACGTCGCCGCCGGGGCGCGAGCCCACCGGAGCGCCGGCCCGTGGACCCGCGCCCTCCGCCGTGCGTTGCCCCTCGAGTATCCGCGCGCGCCGCACCCTCAGACGGCGAGATCCAAGCCGACGTCGAGCGCCGGCGCGCTGTGGGTGAGCCAGCCGGCGGAGATCAGGTCGACGCCGGTGGCGGCGATCGCCGGCGCGGTGGCGAGAGTGATGGTGCCCGAGGCTTCCGTGACGGCGCGGCCGGCGACGCGGCGGACGGCTTCGGCGAGGGTGGCGGTGTCCATGTTGTCCAAGAGCACCGCGTCCGGGCCCGCGCGCAGCGCCGCCTCGAGCTGCGCGAGGGTGTCCACCTCGACCTCGATCTTGACGAGGTGGCCGACGGCGGCGCGGGCGCGCGCGATCGCGGTCTCGACGCCGCCGGCGAGCGCGACGTGGTTGTCCTTGATCAGCACCGCGTCGTCGAGACCAAAGCGGTGGTTGGCGCCGCCGCCGGCGCGCACCGCGGCCTTCTCGAGCGCGCGCAGGCCTGGCGTGGTCTTGCGGGTGCAGGTGACGGCGGTGCGATGGGGCGCGACGGCGGCGACCAGCGCCGCGGTGGCGGTGGCGATGCCGGCGAGGTGTCCCAGAAGGTTGAGCGCCACCCGCTCGGCGCCGAGGACCGCGCGCGCGGGCCCGCGCACCGTGAGCACGGTGTCGCCCGCCGCGACCGCGGCGCCGTCGTCGCGCGCCACCGTCACCGCGACCGCGGGATCGAGCAGCGCGAAGGCGAGTTCCGCCGCCGCAATGCCGGCGACGGTGCCCGCCCGCCGGGCGCGGACGACCCCCTCGGCGCGGGCGTCGAGCGGCACGACGGTCGCCGTCGTGATGTCCCCGGCGCGGCCGAGGTCTTCGTCGAGCGCGCGGCGGACGATGGGCTCGACCAGCAGGCGCGGCAGATCGCGGGTGGTCATGCCTCCTCCACACAGCCGGGCGCGGCCACGCGCAAGTCCAAGGCCCGCCGCAGCTCGGCCCAGGTCAGGTCCTGATGTCGGCCACCGACGGCGGCGTGCGGGTGGTCGGTGCGCTGGTGCGCGCCCCGGCTCTCGCGGCGCCGCGACGCCGCCCAGGCCACCATCAGCGCCACCTCCGCTCGCTGTTGCACCTCGCCGCGACCGCGCGCGGCGATCCCGGCGAGCCGCTCCACGGCGCGGGCGAGACCGGTGGCGTCGCGGACGACGCCGACGTCTTGATCGAGGATCTGGCGGATCTCCCGTGCCAACGCCGGATCGGCCGGAGGCTCGATGGCGCCGCGGGTGCGGCGCGACGCGAGCCGGGTGCCGGCCGGCTTCGGGTCGTCGCGGATCGCCGCGGCGGCGCGTCGAGCCGTCACCACGCCTTCCAAGAGCGAGTTGCTGGCGAGGCGGTTGGCGCCGTGCAGGCCGGTGGCGGCGACCTCGCCGACGGCGTGGAGCCCGGCGAGCGATGTCCGCCCGCACAGGTCCGCGCGCACCCCGCCCAT
>CAZDBC010000739.1:0-1735 GCA_964503295.1 uncultured Kiloniellaceae bacterium
GGTGCACTTCGGCGTCATCATGGTCTTGAACCTGATGATCGGGCTGCTGACGCCGCCGATCGGCATGGTGCTCTACGTGCTCTCGCGCGTCGCCAAGCTGCCCTTCGAGCGCTGCGTCGTGGCCACGGCACCGTTCTTGATCCCGCTCGTGCTCGTCCTCCTGCTCGTCACCTTCGTGCCGGCGATCACGATGTGGCTGCCGACCCTGATCTACCGCTGAGCCGGTCCCGCCGCCGCCCGCACAGCCAGGGCATCGTCTCGCGGGCGACCGGGCGGGGTGTGCGGGTCGGGACCGGGTAAGTGAAAACGGCTTCAGGACATCCGTGTCGGGGACGTGTGCCGCGGATGGCGGCGCCAGGCGACGGGGTGGGGTCGGTCGTCTCGCCCGCCGGTGGCGCGCCCCGACGCCGCGGCGGTCGCCGGTGGCGGCGGTGACTGGACATCGCGCGCGAGACGCGCGATGTGCCGCGCCAAGGGCTCGCGCGGCGCCGGGTCGGCGTGCGATTCAGCGCTGGGAGACGTCGAGATGACCGCCATCGGCTGGTCCACCTTCGGCTCGCTACGCTTGCTCGCGGCGTGGCTCGCGGCGGCGCTCGCGGGGCTGGTCGTCGCCACGTCCGCGGCTGCGCAGGCGGCGGACTGGAGCGGGGTTTGGGACAGCCGCTGGCGCGACGGCGGCGCCACGCTCTACCTCCAGCAGGACGGCGATCTGGTGACCGGCGCCTATCCCACGCTCGACGGGCGGCTGCGCGGCGAGGCCCGTGGCCGGCTCGTCGTCGGGACCTGGAGCGATCCCACCGGCAGCGGCGAGTTCGTCTTCTCGCTGGCGCCGGACGGACAGAGCTTCACCGGCCGCTTCGGGACCGGCGAGTGGTGGACCGGCTCGCGCAAGCCGGCGCCGACGGCGGGCGATCCCGTGCGCGCCGACGCCTCGAGCCCGCAGACCGCGCTGCGCTCCTTCGTGGTGGCGGGCAACGCCGCCCGCGACAGCCGCGTCGACCGGCTGGGGCCGGCGCTGGCGGTGCTCGATTTCACCGAGCTTCCCGCCGTGCTGACCGCGACGCCGGCGGACCGCCTCGACCTCGCGGCCCAGCTGTTCAACATCCTCGACCAGCTCACCTTCCGGGTCTGGGAGTTGCCGAGCCCCGAGCCGGGCCAGCGGGAGATCGCGGCGGAACTCGAGCAGGCGGGCACCGACGAGAGCTTTCGCCTGCGGGTCCGGTACGGCGTCCGCCCGGACGGCGCCGCCGGGTGGTTCATCGTGGTCCCGGAGCCGGCGGTGATGGAGCGGGTGCTCGACCGCTTGCTGGCTGAGCGCGGCGGCGAACTGCCGCACGATCGCGCGCATCACGCGCTCGATTCGCCGCGCGCGACGATGCGGACCTTCCTCGAGCAGTACCGGGTGTGGGAGACCAACGGCGACGCCGAGCTCATGTTCCGCACGCTCAACCTGGCCGGTATCGGCGCGACGGCGCGCGACGACGAGGCGGCGCTGCGCGCGCAGTACCTCAAACAGGTGATCGACCGCGTCGGCTACGTCCTCTGGCAGGAAATCCCCGACGACCCGACGCGCGCCGCGCCCTACACCCACTTCATCCATCCCGAAGGTCGCATCGAGATCGCGCCGGTCGAGACCGCCGCCGGCGACCGCCGCTGGCAGTTCACGCCCGAGACGCTGGCTGCCGCACGCCCGCTCTACATCGCACTCGAGGACATGCCGCTCGACGCCGAGGTG
>CAZDBC010000740.1:0-1725 GCA_964503295.1 uncultured Kiloniellaceae bacterium
CGGCCGGCAACCAGGTCAACCCGGCGATCCTCTCGGGCGGCATCTGGGAGGCGCTCTTGACCACCGCCGTCGGCCTCGCGGTCGCGATCCCGGTCGTCGTGCTGCTGAACTGGCTGGAACGCAAGGTCGACCGCCTAGCCCACGAGATGGACAGTGTCGTCACCCGCGTCTTCACCGAGGACCTCTCGGACGCGCTGTCCGACGAAGAGATCCCGTCGTTCGAGAGGAGCGAGCGCCATGGGCATGACCGTCTCCGCCCCGCCGCGGCTGCGGCCGGCGAGTAGCCGCTCGCGCCGGCTGATCAGCCTGACGCCACTGATCGATGTCGTCTTCATCCTGCTGATCTTCTTCATGCTGGCGTCGAGCTTTCTCGACTGGCGCGCGATCGAGCTCGGCGCGCCGGCGCGGGCCACGGCCGGCGCGTCCATGGAGGGTGCGCTCCTGGTCGAGGTCCGGCCGGAGGGACTGAGGCTCTCCGGCCAGACCGTCTCGCTCGACCGCCTCGCCGAGCGTGTCGCCGCGCGCATCGAGGCAAAGCCCGACCAGAAGGTGCTGGTCCGGCCGGCGCCCGGCGTGACGCTCCAGTGGGCGGTCGAGGTGCTCGACCGGCTGGCCGCGGCCGGTGCCGCCGAGATCTCCCTGATCCGCGACCGGGGGCGCTGAGACCTTGCGCTTCCAGCCGCCGCGCCCGCGCAACGAGGAAGAGCGCATCCTGCCGCTCGTCAACGTCGTCTTCCTGCTCTTGATCTTCTTCATGCTGGCCGGCCGGCTGGCCGCCTCGGATCCGTTCGAGATCGCGCCGCCGCGCTCGGCGAGCGAGGGGCCGGCCGCGAGCCAGGACCTGCTGGTGCTGGTCGGCGCCGACGGCCGGCTGGCGCTCGACGGCGAGCTGCTGGAGGCGGCGGCGCTCGAGGCGCGGGTGGCGGAGCGGCTGTCGGCGAACGCCGACGCCCGGGTCCGGCTCAAGGCGGACGGCCGGGCCGCGGCGACCGACGTCGTCGCGGTCATGGAGCTGCTGCGCGCGGCGGGGGTGGAACGGCTGAAGCTCATGACCCTGCCCGCCGCGGCCGACGGGGGCGGCTGATGCGGATCGCCGGCCGGCACTGGGCGCTGGCGCTCTCGGGCGCGGTGCTGGTCCACGCCGTCGTCGGCGCGGCGGTCCTGTGGCGCGCGCCGCCATCGGGCGCGGTCAGCGCCGGCCTGGGCGGCCTCGAGGTCTCGCTCGGCCCCGCCGGCGGCGCGCCGGGCGGCGAGGCCCGGCCGGTGGAGGAGGTGGAGGCGGCCGAGGCGGCCGAATCGCCCGAGACCGCAACCACCGAGAGCGCGCCAGAGGAGGCGGCCGTCGAACCGCCGGACGTTGTCGACCTTGTGGCGACCGAGACAGTCGAGCCTCCGGAGATGGTCTCGCCGGAACCGGTCGAGCCGGTCGAGACCGCGACTGCCGAGCCGCGCGCGATGCGGGTCGAAACCGTCCCGGTCGAGTCCGCCGCGCCGGTGGAGGTGGCGGAGCCTGCGCCGGTCGAGGAGGCGGTCGAGGTCCTCGAGGAACCTCCGGTCGAGGAAACGCAGGCGGACCTGCCGGAGCCGCCAGCCGAGACCCCGCCGCCCGAAGAGGTAACGGCGACGGCCGTGCTCGCGCCGCCGCCCCCGCAGCCGAAGCCGCCGCATCCCGAACGGCCTGTCGCGACGGCGGAGCCGCCGCCGTCGCCGCCGGCCCGTCCGGAA
>CAZDBC010000741.1:0-1720 GCA_964503295.1 uncultured Kiloniellaceae bacterium
CCCCTTACCCCCCCCTCGCCGGGACCCCTGTCCGTACCGGCTACCAGCAGATGCCCTCGTAGTCGACGCCGGGCAGCGACTCGAGCGCGGCGATGCCCTGCAGGTCGATGACGCAGCGCCCCGGCGCCGCCGCGGCGATCGCGGGCACGGCGTCGGCCGGGGCGTGGCCGATGACGATGGTGCCGGCGCCGGCCAGGGTGTCCTCGACCGAGGCGCTCACGAGCCGGTCGAGATGGGGAATCTCCCGTTCGATGTACTCCAGGTTGGTGCCGGTCAGGCGCGCGAGGTCGACCGAGCGGTCGTAGATGGAGAGCTCGTAGCCGCGCCCGATCAGGCGCTCGGCCAGGGTCACGAGAGGTGATTCGCGCAGGTCGTCGGTGCCCGGCTTGAAGGCCAGGCCGAAGAGAGCCAGCTTGCGCCGGCCGCGGCGCTGGATCATCTCGAAGGCGCGCTCGATGTGGCGCTCGTTGCTGGCCAGCACGTTGGTCAGCATGGGCAGCTCCAGGTTGGCGGTCCTGGCCAGGTCGGCGATGGCGCGCAGCTCCTTGGGCAGGCAGGAGCCGCCGAAGGCGAAGCCCGGGCGCAGGTAGGCCGGCGAGATGTTGAGGTCGCGGTCCTCGCAGAAGAGGCGCATGGTCTCGCGCGCGTCGACCCCGGCCGCCTTCATCAGGGTGCCGAGCTCGTTGGCGAAGGCGATCTTGACCGCGTGGTAGGCGTTGCAGGCGTACTTGAGGGCCTCGGCCGCGCGCGCCGAGGTGGTGTGGAGCGGCGCCTCGATCCGCTCGTAGAGCGCCGTGGCGCGGCTGCAGCCGCCGGCGCGCGCGGCGCCGATGACCGTGAAGGGCGGGTGGAAGAAGTCGCGCACCGCCGCGCCCTCGCGCAGGAACTCCGGGTTGAAGCTGAGGTCCAGCCCCTCGCCCAGCGGCCGGCCGGCGGCCGCCTCCAGGCGCGGCGCGATGTGGTCCTCGGTGGTGCCCGGCATGACGGTGCTGCGCACCACGACGGCGTGGGCGCCGGGCTTGCGGCGCAGGGCCCGGCCGATCGCCTCGACCACGGAATCGAGGGCGGCCAGCGACTGGCGGCCGTCCGCGCCGGTCGGGGTGCCGACGGAGATCAGCGAGATGTCGGAGCCGAGCACCGCCGCCTCGGCATCGTCGGTGGCGCTCAGGCGCCCGGCGGCGCAGGCTTCGGCGATCAGCTCGGCCAGCCCGTCCTCGACCACCGGGCAGCCGCCGGCGTTGATGGTCTCGATCTTGCCGGGATTGACGTCGACCCCGACCACCTCGTGGCCGAGCCGCGCCAGGCAGGCGCCGGAGACCGCGCCGACGTAGCCCATGCCGAAAATGGAGATTCGCATTCCGCCCCCGTCCTTCGCCGCCCTTCAATAGGCCGGCCGGGGCCCGGCCCGCAAGGCCGGGCGGTCCGGCTGCGCGCCGGCCCCGCGGCCGCGACGCGTGCCAGACTGCCCGAAGGACCTTACCGTTTCGATTACGATCGAACTGCCCCGAAGCGGCGGGGCCTCACGGCGCCGCATGCCGCGGGGTCAGGCCTCTCCGTCGCCCTTCGCCGGGCGGCCCTTCTTCGAACGCGCGGCCTTCGACCGGCCCTTCCGCGCACCGCGGGCCCTGGCGCGACCGGAGGTCGCCGCCGCGGGTCCAGGCCCGGCTTCGGCCCCGGCCCGGGCGTCCCTGAAGCGGCGCAGGATCTGCGCCGCGTAGGG
>CAZDBC010000742.1:0-1718 GCA_964503295.1 uncultured Kiloniellaceae bacterium
CCCCGGTCTCGGCGGTCCCCGGTTCCGAAGTCTTGGATGCCATGGGCGCAACCGTGGCGGCCCCGCGTTGGGAAGCGCCGCCGGCGGCGCCGGCCGAGGCGGCCGTTCCGTCGCCCGGCACGCTCAATGCGCGCGGCCGCGAGTCGCTTCGCGATCCGCTGCCGGCCTGGCGCAGGAACGCCGTGGCCGTGCGCGCCGAGGGGCGTCCGATGATCGCGATCGTGCTCGACGATCTCGGTTTGAACCGCGCCGCCGCGCGGCGCGCCATCGCGCTTCCGGGGCCGCTGACGCTCGCCTTCATGACCTACGCGGACGATCTGCCCGAGCAGACCGGGGCGGCGCGAGCCGCCGGACACGAACTGATCGTCCATCTTCCAATGGAGCCGCAGGATGCGCGGCACGACGCCGGACCCAACATGCTCGCCGTCGATCTCGCGCGTCCGGAGCTCGAGCGCCGCCTCGCCTGGGGCCTGGACCGCTTTTCCGGCTATGTCGGGATCAACAATCACATGGGCAGCCGTTTCACGGCGTCCGAGCGGGGCATGGCCCTGGTGATGGCGGAGATTCACCGGCGCGGGCTGCTGTTTCTCGATTCCAGGACCTCCGGCAGCGCCGTGCCGGCCCGGCTCGCAGCGCGCGACGGCGTGCCCTTTGCCGAACGCGACGTTTTTCTCGACAACGACCCCGACGATCCGGCGGCCGTACGCCGCCAGCTCGAAAAGGTCGAGCGCATCGCCCGCGGTCGCGGCTTCGCCGTGGCCATCGGGCATCCCCACGCGGTCACCCTCGGGGTTCTCGAGGCATGGCTGCCCGAAGCCGAGCGGCGCGGACTTGCGCTCGTGCCGATCAGCGCGATCGCGGAACGCCGCCGCTTGAAACAGCTGGCGGAGCCCTCGGACACCGCCGGCTGATGCGTCTCCGCGCCGGATGGCGCCGACAAATTCGTATGTATAGCAGTGATTTGGCCGAAGATGTTTGTGCGCTGCGCCTTGTTCGCTGCCGGGTGCTCCGCTAGCTTTGATTAAACGAGTCGAATCACAGCGGGGAGCGTCGCCGATGTCGTCGAGGATCACGTTTCTGATTGGTTTGGCGATGGCGGTCGCGGCGCCTGGCGCTGCGCTCGCGCACACCGGTGCGACGCCGACCGGCGGGCTCATCGCCGGCTTTTCGCATCCCCTGCTCGGTCTCGATCACTTGCTGGCGATGGTTGCGGTTGGCCTCTGGGCCTTTGCGCTCGGCGCCGCGGCGTTGTGGCTCGTGCCTCTGGCCTTCGTCGGCGCGATGGTCCTCGGCGGCGGTCTGGCCCTCTCCGGCCTCGGCTTGCCCGCGGTCGAGCTCGCGATCGTCGGCTCGGTGATCGTGCTCGGCGCGGTGGTCGCATTGCGGGTCCGCGTTCCGGTCGCGCTGGGCATGGCAGTGGTCGCCGGCTTTGCGCTGTTCCACGGCCATGCCCACGGCGCCGAGATGCCGGCAAGCGCCAGCGGCCTTCTTTACGGTGCCGGTTTCGCGGCCGCGACCGCGCTGCTGCATCTGGCCGGGATCGGTCTCGGCTTGGGCTTCGAGCGCCTGGCAGGCGCGTGGCTGCATCGGCTGGGCGGTGCCACGATCTGCGGCGCGGGCGTTGCCCTGCTGGCGCTCGGCTGACCCCGGGCGGTGCGCTAGTTGCCGCGCCGGGCGGCGAAGCGCACTGCCTCCTCGGCGGCGCGGATCAGCGCCCG
>CAZDBC010000743.1:0-1718 GCA_964503295.1 uncultured Kiloniellaceae bacterium
GACGCCGCGCTGATGCGCCTGACCGACAGCATCATCGCGCTGACGATCCTGCCGCTTTTGATCGTGCTCGCCGCCATCGACCCGGCCAAGCTGGGCCTGCCCAGGGCGCTCGCCGCCGAGGCCGGGTTCTCGCTCTACCAGGTCGCCGCGATCATCGCGCTGGTCGGATGGACGCGCGTGGCGCGCCTGGTGCGCGGCGTCACGCTGTCGATGCGCGAGCGCGAGTTCGTCACCGCGGCGCGCGCGCTCGGCGGCTCCAACGCGCGCATCATGGCGGTGCACATCCTGCCCAACGTGGTCTCGCCCATCGTCGTCGCGACCACGCTGTCGGTCGGCGGCATCATCCTGTTCGAGAGCGTGCTCAGCTTCCTCGGCCTCGGCGTCCAGCCGCCTGTCGCGAGCTGGGGGACCATGCTGACCAATGCCCAGGAGCTGATCTGGTCGGCCCCGGCGCTGGCGGTCTGGCCGGGGCTGATGATCTTCGTCACCGTGATCGCCTTCAACTTCCTCGGCGACGGCCTCAACGACGCCATGGACCCCCGCGCGCTGATGGAGCGGGCGGGGTAGGAGCGGGGTATCCGCCGCGAAAACGGGTCCGTCGCTGGCCGGGGCCACAACAGGCTTGCCTCGAGACGAAAACTGGCCGCGCCTTGGAAAGGCGCGGCCAGAAACCAAGCGGAGTAGGAAGTCCACGCACCCGAGTTGGGGGGAAGGTGCGCAGACCCGGAGCCGCTTCCGGTCCGATCGCGGAGGGGGGAAGACGATCGGTTTTCCACGGCTCCTCCGGGGATGGGGGACCCCGGCGCTTGCAGAATGGAATCTAGTGCGCACCACGCCGGGAACAATACCGGCACATCCGCAAAGGCGAAAAAATCCAACCAGGGCGTTATTCGGCGGCCGCGGGCTGCGCGGCGTGCAGGCGGCTCGCGGCCAGCGCCGCCGCGATCGCCACGGCCATCATCGCCGCCGCCAGCACGAACACGGCGAGCGGCGCGCCGTGGTCGATCAACCAGCCGAAGGCCAATGGCGCCAGCGCGCCGCCAACGTCGAGCCCGGTGGAGACGAAGCCGAACACCTTGCCCGTCGTCCCCGGCGGCGCGATCGCGCGCACCATCAGGTCGCGCGAGGGCGCGATCATGCCGTTGGCGAACCCGGCTACCGCCAGCACCATCGCCAACAGCAACACCGGCATCGCGGTGGCCGCCACCAGGCACAGCATGGCCCCGCCGATCAGGTAGCCCACCGTGGCGATCAGGTCGAAGCGGCGCAGCCGGTCGGCCAGCACGCCGCCCGCCAGCACGCCGACCGCCGACGTCGCCAGGAAGGCGGTCAGCGCGGCGTTGGCCTCGACCAGCGGCGTGCCGAAGCCGTCGACCAGCGCCGTCGGGGTGAAGCTCTGAACGCCCACCTGGATCGCTGCGATCATGACGAAGAAGACGAACATCAGCAGGATCGGCGGCAACATGAGAAGGCGGAGCCCGGCGGACCCGCCCGCCGGCGTCTGACCGGCCGCGTGGCCGTGCGCGCCGCCGCCCATCAGCCGCCCGCGCCAGATCAGCATCGCGGCGACCACCGCCGCGCCGCCGATCGACACCGCCGCCACCGCGCCGCGCCAGCCCATCGCTTCCGCGAGTCCCGCCATCACCAGCGGCGCCAGCGCCCAGCCGACATGGCCGGTAAAGGTATGCGTGGCGAAGGCGCGGCCCAGGACCTGAGGC
>CAZDBC010000744.1:0-1716 GCA_964503295.1 uncultured Kiloniellaceae bacterium
CGAGAATCCGTTCCAGCTCGCTGCGGGCTTGATGCTCCACCTTGCCCGCCTGCAGCACGTAGGTGTCGTGGCTCAAGGCCTCGATGAACTCGGAGTCGGCGACGAAATGCTTGCGGGTGAGCATGTCCATGTAGCGGCGGTCCACCTTGGAATAGGCGGGGAACTCCTCGCCCAGGCTGAAGCCGAGAATGTAGATGGTGATGATGTGCGGGTCGATGGTGACGGTCTCCCCGTCCTCGTCGACGATTTGCTCGGAGGTGGTGTATTGCTTGGCCAGGTATTCCCGGAAACGCCGGACCTCGGAGCCCAACTTGGCCTTCTGCACCTCCACCAGGACTTTCCGGGAGGAACCGTCCTGCTCGCGGATCAACGCGGCGTAGTCCAGGCGGTGGATGGTCACCGTGTGCCCGGTTTCGATGGGCATGGACATTTCCCGGGGACGCGGGTGGATCTCCACCACCTCCCGCTCGATGAAGGTGGCGATCAGTCCCTTGGCGATCTCGATGTCCTCCATCAAGGATTTGAACACCACGTCGTACAATGGATTGGCGATGATCATTCCCGCCTCCGAACAATGATTGGTCACTGGTTGTTGAAGCGTGATTCCGAGAACCTATGGCGGCGAAGCCGGATGTCACATGAAGGCATCTCGTGACGATGCCTCGCGAATTCTTTAATCTGAATGTCGAATATAGCGTGCCGCCGCGGGATTGTCAACGGCCGCGGGAAATCTCCCGCGACGGCCTGTCAAGACGGTAATTCCAATGCGGGAACGGTTTGCAAGCGACACTCCGCCTTCGGCGGGCGCGACCTGCTCCGCGACGTCGCGGTAGATCAGCTTCAAGCGTAATTGATTACAGTTTTAGTAAAAGTCTCGGCTGATCGATTGTCGACATGGAGGGAAAGGAGGTGAAGAGTTGGCAGACATGCGGATTCCAAGCCTAACAGCCTACCATATGTCGAGCACCTCCTCTCACAAAGCCTGCCACATAAGCTTCCTGGATGGTTCAACATGCCAAAGGCACGTGTTTTCCTTGAAGCAGCGTGTTTATGGTAGTATCATTAAAGGAAACAGAGGGTTTCTGATTCATCAGGGCACGCGGTTTCATTGATTTAGACGAACATGGGAAAGCGGTATGAACACACTGATCTTAGGGGCGACGAAGGGACTTGGAAAAGCGATCGCGGCGGAATGCGCGAACATGAATTGGCGAACGATCGAGGTGGGCAGCTCGATTCAGGACGCGGAAGAGAGCGCGCGGACGCGGTTGCGTTGCGACCTGTCCTCCCCCGCCAGTGTGAAGGAGCTGGTTAAGAGGCTTTCAACGCGCCCCCTGGATTGCGTTTTCTGGGTGGCCGGGCGCTTGATCAAAGGGGACTTTTCGGCACAACCGGAAGCGGAGATACTTCAAACCATCGACGTGAACTTCAGGAACGCGATACCGATCATCAAACACGCCTGGAACCGAATGCGGACGAACCCCGCGCCTTCGAAGATCGTCGTCATCGCCTCTTCCTCCGGCGTCAAGGCCCGTTGTGACGAGGCGATCTACGTTTCCACCAAGTTCGCGCAAGTGGGATTCACGCGAAGCCTTGGTCTCGAAAACCAAAATCCCAATCTGAAAATCAGCCTGATCCTCCCCGGCGGAATGAAAACCCGTTTTTACGAAAGAATCCCCGACCATAACCTGTACTCCTTCCTGGAACCACACAAGG
>CAZDBC010000745.1:0-1715 GCA_964503295.1 uncultured Kiloniellaceae bacterium
CGGGCCCCAGAGGCAGGCGATGCCCGCCGCGATGCAGGCGAACGGGTTGGCGCCCGATGAGCCAGCAAGCCGGACGGTCGAGGTGGAGGCGTTCTGTTCGTGATCGGCGTGGAGGATCAGGATACGGTCCATCGCCTCGGAGATGATGGGGTCCGGCGTCCAGCGCTCGCACGGCACCGCGAAGGTCATGTAGAGGAAATTTTCGGCGTAGCTGAGGTCGTTGCGCGGATACACGAAGGGTTGACCTAGCGAATACTTGTAGGCCATTGCCGCAATGGTCGGCATTTTCGCGATCAGGCGGTGCGAGGCGACCATCCGCTCGTGCGGATCGTTGATGTCGGTGCTGTCGTGGTAGAAGGCCGACAGCGCGCCGACCACGCCGCACATGATCGCCATCGGATGTGCGTCACGGCGAAAGCCGCGGTAGAAGTAGGCGATCTGCTCGTGCAGCATCGTGTGATAGGTGATGGTCTTTTCGAACTCATCCTTCTGCTGCTTGTTGGGCAGGTCGCCGTAGAGCAACAGGTAGCAGACCTCCACGAAGTCGCTTTTCTCCGCCAGGTCCTCGATGCCGTAGCCCCGGTGGCGCAGGATTCCCTTGTCGCCGTCGATATACGTGATCTTGGACTCGCAGCTTCCCGTGGCCGTGTAGCCGGGATCGTAGGTGAAGTACCCGGTGCTGCCATGCAGGTCGCGGATATCGATCACCTTCGGCCCTTCGGTGCCGGACAACAGTGGAAACTCGGCCGAGTTTCCCGTGCTGTTGTCGGTGATGGTCACCGTCTCCTTGGTCTTGGCGGTCTGCGACGTGTCGTTCATCAACTGTCCTCTGCACACCGATAATTGTGATGCCGTCCCGTTGATGCCGGCGGAACGTTTTGCGGCGCAACATAAAGCCGATGCGCCCGTCGATCAAATGCATCCATCGAACCGGTCGATAGGCCGGAGTGAGTCGTTTCGACCGCCTCTAGCCGTCGCGGACGCGCGCAACCGTGTCGGACTCTACACATTTTGCAACGCGCGCCAAAGCCTCATCCTTGCCCAAAATGGCGAGGACCTCGAAGAGCCCTGGCGAGGCGGTAGTCCCGGTCAGCGCGGCACGCAGCGGCTGCGCGACCTTGCCCAGTTTGAGATCGCGTGCCTCGGCGAAATCGCGCAGGACCGTCTCGAGCGTCGTTTCGCTCCAGTCCTCCTGCCGCTCGAGCACCGGCAGCAGTTCGGCCAGCACCTCTGCGCCGCCGTTCTCGATCTGCTTGCGCGCCTTGTCATCGAGCGGTTGAGGGCCGCGCCGGACGTAGAACAGAGCCGCGTCGGCCAGTTCGACCAGCGTCTTGGCGCGCGGTGTCAGCCCGTTCATCGCGCGCGCCAGCCGCTCGCGGTCATCGGCATCCAGGGTCCGCCCGGTTTCCGCCTCGAGCCGCGGCGCAATCTGCTCCGCGAGCCGCGCGGGCTCAGCCTCCTTCAGGTAATGCGCGTTGACGTTTTCCAGCTTGGCCATGTCGAATCGCGCAGGTGATCGGCCGATCCCGTCGAGGTCGAACCACTCGATCGCCTTGTCGGTCGGGATGATCTCGTCGTCGCCGTGCGACCAGCCCAGACGAAGCAGGTAGTTGCGCAGCGCCTCGGGCAGGAAGCCCATCTCCCGGTAGGCCTCCACGCCCAGCGCGCCGTGCCGTTTCGACAGCTTGGCGCCATCGGGGCCGTGGATCAGCGGG
>CAZDBC010000746.1:0-1708 GCA_964503295.1 uncultured Kiloniellaceae bacterium
GACCAGGGCGCGGCCAAGGGCGCGCCACTCGCCGGCGCTGAGACCCAGCACGTAGAGCAGGCCGAGGCCGCCGATCAGCAGCCCGCCGGTCCCGCTGGCCCAGGCCGGCCATCCCAACCGGAGCTCGGCCTGAAGCAGGAGCAGGCTGCCGGCAAAGCCGCCGAGCGAGTTGCCGGTGGTCCAGCCCTCCGGCTGCGGCAGCGCGGCGAGCCCGGCCGCGGCCAGGAGGACCGCCGGCGGCAGCAGCGCGAGGCGCAGCGGGGCGCGCGGCAGGCGGCGGTCGCGCCACTGGCGCCAGCCCCAGGCGAAGAGGATCACCGGCAGCAGAAAACCGGCGAGCCCCAGCGACTGGACGATCAGATCGGCCGCATAGGCGCCGGGCCGGCCGAGCAGGTTGGCCGGCGTCGCCTCGGTCGCGTGATTGAAGGAGGGATCCTGCGGGTGATAGGTCAGGCAGGCGAGCAGAAGGGCCGCGCCGGCCAGCCACAAGCCGAGCGCCAGCGCATCGCGCAGCCGTCGCTGCACAAAGGCGCCGCTGCCCGCGGGCAGCAGTCCGGCGCTCATCACGTTGTCGCGCGCAGCCATGGTCGATCCCCGTCAGGTCGCGCCCAGGCGGCCGGCCGCATGCCGGCCGCCGCGTGACCCGTCACCCTGGCTGCCTGAAACCCTCCCCCTTTCATAGCAGGTCTGCGATTCGCTGCAAGGCCTGCTCGAGGATCTCGGGCGGATGAACCAGGGCGACGCGGATGTAGCCGGCGCCCGGATTGACGCCGCCGGCATCGGCGGCACCCAGATAGGCGCCGGGCAGCACCTTGATGCCCGCGCCGCGCCACAGCGCCCGGCAGGCGGCCTCGCCGTCCCCGACCTCGAGCCAGAGGAAGAAGCCGCCGGCGGGCCGCCGCGCGCCGAAGCGGTTGCCGAGCACGCGCGCGGCGATCTCGAAGTTGGCGCGGTAGAAGGCGCGGGTCTCGCCGACGTGGGCCTCCTCGCGCCACAGGCGGGTGGCCGCCGCGGCGATCGGCAGCGGCACGCCGGCGCCGCCGACCCTGAGCGCGATGTCCAGGCGGTCGATCAGGGCCGCGTCGCCGGCGGCGAAGCCGCAGCGCAGGCCGGGCGCGCTGGAGCGCTTGGACAGCGAGTGGAACACCAGGAGATTGTCGAGGCCCGCACCGAGCTTGGCCGCGCTCGCCAGCGCGCCGGGCGGCGGGCCGGCGGCCTCGTCGTAGATCTCGGCGTAGCACTCGTCCGCCGCCAGCGCGAAGCCGTGCCGGCGGGCGAGGCCGAGCAGCCGCTCCAGGTAGGCCGCGTCGGCGACCGCGCCTTGCGGATTGGAGGGCGAGCAGAGCACGCAGAGCACGGCGCGGTCGAGCATCTCGGCCGGCAGCGCGGCGTAGTCCGGCAGGAAGCCGGTCTCGGCGGTCGCCGGCACGAAGACCGGCTCCAGCCCGGCCGCCAGCGCCGCCCCGACGTAGACGTGGTAGAAGGGGTTGGGGATCAGCATGACCGGCCGCTCGCCCGGCGGCGCGGCGGCAATCTCCTCCTGGGCGGGCGCGACCGCCAGGGCGGCGAAGAACAGGCCCTCGCGGGTGCCGGCGACCGGCAGGAGGTTGCGGTCCGGATCGATCAGCCCGTCCGCAAGGCTATAGCGCCGGGTCAGCCAGTCGGCGCAGGCGGCGCGCAGCTCCGGCGTGCCGCGCGGCGGCGGATA
>CAZDBC010000747.1:0-1705 GCA_964503295.1 uncultured Kiloniellaceae bacterium
GGCGAGCGGAACGTGGTTGTCGCCCGGCAGCTCGACCAGGGTCGCCCCGGGGATCAGCTTCGCCGCATGGCGGCCCTCGGCGAGTGGCGCCACCCGATCGCCGCCGCAATGCAGGACCAGCGTCGGCACCCGCACCCGCGGCGCCAGCGCGCTGACGTCGAGCGCGGCGTTCATCTCCCACAGCCGCAGCGCGTTGGCCGGGCTGGTGGCGATCCGCTGCAGCTCGTCGAAGCTCGCCGCCATCTCCGCCGGCGCGTCGGGCAAAAAGCTGGCGGTGAAGTAGTGGCGAAAGACCGGGTTGGCCGAGCCCCAGCCGTCGCGCACCATCAAGGTCAGCGCGGCGTGCAGGCGGTGCTGCTCGGGGTCCGGCCGCTTCAAGCGCCCGCGCAGATAGCCGCCCACGAGGACGAGGCCGCGCACCCGCTCGGGGTTCTCCACGGCGTAGCGCACCGAAAACGCGCAGCCCTGCGAGATGCCCAACAGGACGAAGCGCTCGAGGTCCGCCGCCGCCGCGACCGCGGCCATGTCGGCGACCATCGCGTCCGGCGAGATCGTCTCGACCTCCCAGTCCGACATGCCGTTGCCGCGCTGATCGAAGCGGATCAGCCGGCAGCGCTGCCCCAGCTCGGCCAAAAGCGGTCCCCAGAACGGGCTGCGCCACTCGTAGTCCAGATGGTTGAGCCAGTTGGGCGCCTTGAGCACGGTCGGCCCCGCGCCGATCTCCGCCCAGGCGAGCTGGACGCCGTCGCGGGCGCGGGCGAAGCGCACGCGCTGGTGGCGCGCCGCGTCGCTCAGCTCGCGCTCCGGCGGCGGCGCCTCCGGCGTCCACTGCCAGACCCGGATCGGCCGCGAGATGTTCTTGACCCGCTGGCGCCCCATGTCGCGGAAGGCGACGTCGAGATGGTCGGCGACCGCGGTGTGCACCGCGTCGGCGATGCAGACGCCGCCCGGCTCCGCGAGCACCTGCAGCCGCGCCGCGACGTTGACGCCGTCGCCGAAGACGTCGTCGTGATCGAAGACGACGTCGTCGAGGTTGATCCCGAAGCGATAGCGGATCCGCTCGTCGTTGGTCGAATCGGCCTCGCGGTCGACCATCGCCCGCTGGATGGCGAGCGCGGCGCGCACCGCCTCCTGGGCGGCGTCGAACGTCACGAGCATGCCGTCGCCGGTGGTCTTGATGAGGCGGCCGCCGTGGTCGGCGAGGACGGGATCGATAAGCTCGGCGCGGTGCGCCTGGTGCCGGGCCAGCACGCCTTGCTCGTCCCGCTCCATGAGCCGGCTCCAGCCCACCATGTCGGCGATGAGGATGGCGGCGAGACGGCGGTGCATGGCCTCCGGCGCGGCTGTCCCTGAAGGCCGAAACCTTAGGCGACGCGGCGCGTGGAGGCCACAGCATCGACCGCGCGACGCGCGCGCGCTTGCGTGCCCGTGGACCCCTTGCCCGCCGGCGCCTCACTCTTCGGGCGCGGCCCCGCGTGCGCCGGTGGCGCCTTGCCTCACGGCTGGCGGGGGCTCGACAGCCGCCGTGTCCACGCCCGCCCCGGCTCTCGGCGCCGCCTCCACGGTCGTCGTATCGGCGCCGGCGCTCGGCGTCGGCGCGGCCGCCGTCGCGGCGGGCTCGGCCTCGACGTCGTCGCGCGGGGTGACGACGACGCGCAGGGGCGAGCCGTCCGGCGCCACCTCCGCCCGCGCCCCGCCGTTGGGC
>CAZDBC010000748.1:0-1695 GCA_964503295.1 uncultured Kiloniellaceae bacterium
GACCGGGTCGAGGCGAATCGGGATCTGCTGGCGCAGTTCCTTTTCGGCGCGGCTGCGCGACAATCATTACTCGCGCTTGGCCGACTGGGAGGCGGTCCTGACGCATCTACCGGATACCGCCTTCGTCAACCTCCAGTACGACAACTATGAAGACGAGATCAGAGATGTCGAGACGGCATTCGACATCCGGATCCATCGCTGGGATGACCTCGATATCCGTAATGATATCGAAAGCCTGATGGCCCTGATCAGCCATCTCGATCTGGTCGTGACGGCGCCCACGGCGACGGGCGAGTTCAGCGTCGCCCTGGGCGTTCCGACCTGGATCGTGCAGGCCAACGCCGCGCATCCTCTGGAGGACCCGATGGTTCACTATCTGGGCTTTCGCGACGGAGCGCTGTATCACACGCCCCGCATGCGCTGGCGCCGGCACTGGAGCGAAAGCTGGCGCAGTCATTTCGGCAGGGTGGCCGGGGCCATCGGCGACGATGCCGGCCTGTTCGGTTCGTATTCCGCTGCGCCGGCGCAGCACGGCTGAGCGGCCAAAAGACGTAGGCCCCGTCGTTGCGCGAACTCAGCCGAGACCGTTGGGCTCGTAGACGACGATCTTGCTGCCGGGACTGCCGATCTCGAACTTGACCTCGATCAGGTCGCGCAGCCGCTCGCGGACCCGATGCTGGGCGGCCGGCTCGACAAAGAACAGCATGAATCCGCCGCCTCCGGCACCGAGCAGCTTGCCACCGAGCGCGCCCGCCGACAGCCCTGCCTCGTAGATCTCGTCGATCTCCTCGGTCGAAACGCAGTCGCTGAGCGCACGCTTCGTCCGCCAGGCTTCGTCGAACAGGCGTCCGAGGTCGGAAATCGGCCGGGAGTCCGACTGCAGGATGTCCAGCGCCTCGTCGACCATCTGGCGCATTGCCATAAGCTGGTTCTGGCGGCGGTGGAGGCTGGCGATTTGCTTGCCCGCGATCTCGCTCGCGTAACGCGAGAAACCTGTGAAAAACAGCATCAGATGGTCATTCAGCCGCGCCCGCTGTTCGGGTGGAAGTATGACCGGGGTGACCTGGTAGGACCCGTCCGGTTGGAACGAGATGACATTCGTTCCGCCATAGGCAGCCCAGATCTGGTCCTGTGAACCGACGCTCTCGTGCAGCACCTCCTGCTCGATCCGGATCGCCTCGTCGGCCAGCCATTCCGCCGAGGACATGCGACCCTTCAGGGCGTTCATGGCGTTCAGCAGGCCGACGGTGAACGACGAGCTCGATCCCAATCCCGAGCGTGCCGGGAGGTCGCCGTCGTGATGGATCTCGAGTCCAAGGGAGAGGCCCGATTCGCTGAGCACGGCGCGCACCGCGGGATGCTGGATCTCTTCGATCGTTCTGACCGTCTCGATCCTGGAATAGGCGATCCGGTAGCGATGCTCGAAGAAGGGAGGCAGGGGGCGCAGGCTGATATAGCAGTACTTGTTGATGGTCGTCCCGATTACGGCGCCGCCATGTTCGAGATACCAGGCCGGGTAGTCGGTCCCGCCGCCGAAGAAGGACATGCGGAAAGGGGTGCGGCTGATGATCATCCCCAGGCTTCCGAGAGGGGCGTGAACAGCCGCTCTGCGGCGGCCAGGCTTTCGGGCGTTCCAATATCGACAAAGCGGCCGGCGCAGCGCATGGCCTGGATGGAGCGCGGCGGCAGGGTCTC
>CAZDBC010000749.1:0-1693 GCA_964503295.1 uncultured Kiloniellaceae bacterium
CGACGTCCTGAGCCGCCTGCTGGTGGCGACGCAGGTGAGCATCGCCATCGCGCTTTTGGGCACGCTCATCGGCGCGGTGCTCGGCACGGCGCTGGGCTTTCTCGCCGCCGACCGCGGCGGCTGGGTCGACGAGGCGGTGATGACGCTGGTCGACTTCCAGGCGGCGATGCCGTTCTTGATCATCGCGCTCGCGGTGCTCGCCTTTCTCGGCAACAACCTGTGGCTCTTTCTCTTCCTGATGGGGATCTACGGCTGGGAGCGCTACGCGCGGCTCACCCGCGGGCTCGTGCTCGCCGCCCGCGAGGAGGGCTACGCCCGCTCGCTCAGAGCACTCGGCGCCGGCAAGGGCCGCATCTACGGCCAGCACATCCTCCCCAACATCCTGAGCCCCCTGATCGTGCAGGTGACCATCAACTTCCCCGACACGATCCTGGTGGAGACCAGCCTGAGCTTTCTCGGCCTGGGCATCCAGCCGCCCTTGACCAGCCTCGGCCAGATGCTCGGCGAGGGCCGCGACTACCTCTTCAACGCCTGGTGGCTCTGCGTCCTGCCGGGCCTCGTCATCTTCTTCACCACGCTGTCGATGAGCGTCGCCGGCGACTGGCTGCGCGCGCGCATCGACCCGCAGCTGCGGACGGCGGACGGCCAATGACCCCACCGATCGACGCCATCGGCTTCAACGCCGCCGCCCCGAACGGCGATCTCGCCGCGCTCGGCCGCGTCCTCGACCGCCAGGTCGAACTCGGCTGCGAGGCCTGCGAGCTCACCGCGGCCACGCTCGACGCCGTCGCCGACTGCCGGCTCGTGCCCGCCCGGGTCGACGCCGTGCGGCGCACGCTCGCCCCCTACCGCCTGCGCTGGACGCTGCACGCGCCGATCCCGATCAACCTGATGGACGAGGATCACCGCGACTGGCAGCTGCGGGCGGCGACGGCGGCGCTCGAGCTCGGCGACGCGCTCGACGCGCGCATCGTCGTCCTCCACCCCGGCCGCGTGCACCCCGGGCGCTGGGCCGAGGCGCGGGACGACCTGCTCGCCCGCGAGCGCGAGACGCTGTTCGCACTGGGCGAGCGGGCCCGCGCGCTGGGCGTCGTCGTCGCCTACGAGAACCTGAGCCCCAACCCGAGGGTCGTCGCCGGCGCCGAGACGTCCTACGCGCTCGATCCGGCCGCCCTCGCCGCGCAGCTCGACGCCCTCGACCATCCGAACGTCCGCGCCTGCCTCGACGTCAGCCACGCGCAGCAAGGCGCGGGCCTTCAAGGCTTCGAGCTGCACGCCGCGGTCGCGCGGCTCGGCCCCTGGATCGCGCATCTGCACTTCAGCGACTCCACCGGCGTGCCGCTCACAATCGCTAACGACGGCCGCCCGGAGACGATGCACTGGTTCGGCGCCGGCGACATGCACGCGCCGCCCGGCTGGGGCCGGATCGACTTCGAGGGCATGGCGCGCGCGACGCGGGCGCGGCCGGGCTCGGGATCGCGCACCGGCATCCATTCCAGATAGGCCTGAACGGCGGTCTGCTTGCGCGTGGTCCAGTCGCCCTCATTGGCTTCGGGATTGTGGTTCTCCGCGCCGGACCTGTAGCTGTTGTTCGTGCTCTCATGGTCGTCCCAGGTGCACAGCCACGGCGCGACGGCATGGGCGGCCTGCAGGTCCGGATCGGACTTGTACTGGGCATGGCGGGCGCGGTAGT
>CAZDBC010000750.1:0-1689 GCA_964503295.1 uncultured Kiloniellaceae bacterium
AAACGCCACGTTGTTCGGCGCCTCGGCCCGGAGCGGGGCTCCCCCATCCGCCGCCGCCTCGACGTCGGCGACCGCCGGCCGGGGTTCGACGTCCAGCCCGATCGCCTCGAGCGCATCGGCGGCGGCGGCGAGGCTGTCGGCGACGACCGCGGCGACGGGCTCGCCGACATAGCGGACGACGCCGTCGGCGAGGATCGGGCGCGGCGGGGCGTGGAAGCGGCCGTCGTCGGTGTCGGTGAGCGGCGCGCGGGTGGCGAGCGGGCGGAGGCCGCGCGCGGCGAGATCGTCGGCGGTGAGCACCGCCCTGACGCCCGGGAGCGCCCGCGCCGCGGCGGTCTCCAGCGCCCGGATACGGCCGTGGGCGACGGGCGAGCGCAGGACGGCGAGGCGCAGCGCGCCGGGTGGCGTGCGGTCGTCGATGAACCGCCCGGCGCCGCGCAGCAACCGCTCGTCGTCACCCGCCATCCGCCGCGCACCCCGCCGATCGAGCCGGACCGCACGGGATCGCCCGCGTGCGGCGGCCGCATCGTAGCAGCGCCACGCCGCGACGAAACCGCTGGCGCGCCGCCCCTCGCTGGGGGCTCACGCGCCCTTCAAGGCCAACAGCAGACGCTCGATCTCGCCCAGATGCGGCGGCTCGCCGCCGCCCATGCCCTCCTGCTCGGAATCCGACAAGCGCAACGCGTCCAGCCGCCACCGTTCGAGGATGGCGATCTTGTCGGCCTGGGAGAAGTCGGCGGCGTCCATCACGGCCGCCGGCGTGCCGAAATAGTCGGCGGGGTCGTCGAAGGCCTCGTTGCGTTCGCGCTCGTCGATCATATCGACCTCCTCTCGCTGCGGTGACGGCTCAACCGTCGGCGCCGTCGCCGGCGACGGCGACGCGCATGCCGTCGGCGAGTTCGTCGAGATTGCTGACCGCGACCATGTCGCCCGCGTTCAGCGGACCGCGCACGCGCAGACCGTCCTCGGTCGCGCGGCCCTTCTCCACCGGCGTCGAGCGGGCGAGCCCGCGCTCGATCCGAAAGACGCGCACGCCGCGCGCGTCCTCGAGCACCGCCGCCGCCGGCACGATCGACGTGTTGACCCCGGTGACGGGCACCTCGACCGTCGCCGCAGCCCCGGCCGCGAAGGCCTCGGGATCGGCGAGCACGGCGGTGAGCGTCACCGTGATCGCCTCCGCACCCGGGGCGCTGCCCAGCGCCATGATGCGCGCGGTCGTCTCGGCCTCCTCGCCCCCGCGCACGGTCAGGTCATCCCCGATCGCGATATCGGTGGTGAGCCGGCGCGGCAACTCGAAGCGGACGACGCGTTCCGCTTCGCTGGAGAAGGCGGCGATCGTCTCGCCACGCGTGATGAGGTCGCCGGGCGCGATGCCGGCGAGCGAGACCGTGCCGGCGAAGGGTGCGCGGATATTGTTCGCCTCGACGGCGTCGCGCGCCGCTTGCAGCTGCCGTTCGGCCTCCTCGAGGCGCAGCTGGAGATCCTCGATCTCCGCTTCGGCGGCGAGGTTCTCTTCGGCGCGCGCGCGCGTCCGCTCCAATTCGGCTTCGAGCAGCGACTGCTCGGCCTCGGCGGCCATCAGCTCGGCGCGCTGGGAGCTCTGCTCGAAGCGCAGGAGCAGTTGGCCCTCGTCGACGCGCGCCCCGTCCTCGACCTCGATGCTCTGGACCGCGCCGCGCAGGGGGCTCG
>CAZDBC010000751.1:0-1684 GCA_964503295.1 uncultured Kiloniellaceae bacterium
GTCCGCGGCCGTCTCGGTGATGGGACGCAGGTACAGGTAGGGCGCCTCTCGTTTCTCGAGGAAGGCAACGTCGTTTTGGACGAGAGCGTCCTTATACGGACTCGGGAGCTCGAGGCGGTTGGAAAGACCGTCGTCGGCGTAGCGGAAGCGGACCGGCTGTCGGGGCTGATCGCTCTCACCGATATGCCGAAGCCGGACAGCGCGAGCGCGATCACGACGCTCCGCCGAATCGGCATCCGGGCGGTGCTTCTTACCGGAGACAACCAGCGTACGGCGGATGCCGTCGCGGCCGAACTCGGAATCGAGGAGATCCTTGCCGAGGTACTTCCGGGCGAGAAGGCGCAACGAATCCGGGAACTCCAGCGGAACGATCGCCGTGTGGCAATGGTCGGTGACGGGATAAACGATGCTCCGGCGCTCATGCAGGCTGATATCGGCATTGCCATCGGTGCCGGCACCGACATCGCCATCGAGTCCTCGGACGTCGTGCTTATTTCAGAGCGACTTTCGTCAGTTGTCGACGCAGTTCACATCGGACGGCGGTCCTACAGGAAGACCGTACAGAACCTGCGGCTGGCCTTCCTTTTTAACGGCGTTGGCGTTCCGGCCGCGATTACCGGGCTCGTTCATCCGGTCTGGGCGATGGTTGCCATGGTTGCAAGCGTCACCACTGTCCTGGTCAACTCCTTTGCCGGGCGATTGCTACCTCGCGTGAGATTGGCTCGGACCACTGCTGAAAGTAAGGTACGTACGTAGAAGCAACGACCGCTGTGGTCATTGCTCTATAGGCGTCGTAGGTGGGGCACCAATCGGCAATCACCGAGACAACCCGGAGGAATCCGACGAGCGGCCTTCCCGGAGTGTGGATGAAGCAGTCCGGCATCGCGCCAGTTCGGCAGGAACAAACATGTCCGCGAGAGCGCTGGGATAGGGTTGCGGCGTCTATATGTGATTAAACCCAATGGTAATCACGTCGGCAACGATTGCCCAACTAGTCGTCCCCGAGTCATGGCGAATGCGACCTGATTGAGTGCCGAAAGGTCTTTCAGGGGGTTGCCGGTAACGCCAATGATGTCGGCGACTTTTCCGGTCTCGATGCTTCCGGTTAGGCCGCCGATTCCGAGACGATCTGCTGAATAGCTTGTTGCCGAGGTGAGAGCTCGGTAGTTACCCAGTCCAGCCCGAGACATGAGTTCGATTTCCCAGGAAACGGTATCAACGGCGGAATCATCCGTCCCGACGATCGTTGGAACGCCGGCGTCCATCATCCGGCCCACGGCTTCGAGTCTCTGTTCCAGGGTGCCGATCATTCGCTGCCACCGTTCCTTGACTCTATCCCGCGGATAACCGGTGGCAAGGGTGAAAACCACGGTGATGTTTTTACGGACCATTTCTTTCACTGCTTCCTCATCGTAGTTCGGTCCGTCCGGCCCGGCCCAGGAACAGTGTTCGATTGTATCGACGCCCGCTCGGGTGACCGCCTGAATCGATGCGGTCGAATGGGCGTGCGTGGCGACTTGTCTTCCTGACTGGTGAGCGGTGGCCACGGCGGCATGTAGCGTTTCATCCGGGAATTGGGCGTCGTATATATTGGTTCCCGCCGACGCCATCCCGCCGCTTGCCGTGAGCTTGATGAAGTCGGCGCCCGCATCCACTTCTTCCCGGACCGCTGCCGACATTTGGT
>CAZDBC010000752.1:0-1683 GCA_964503295.1 uncultured Kiloniellaceae bacterium
GGTTTCCGGAAGGATTCGATTCGTTCGGAGCCGTTGGATTTCGCCGGGGTGGTTTCCATCTATGAAAAGATTTTCAGTTTGCATCTCGCGAAACAGCCAATGGGGGCCTACCAAATCGCGTCGCTGTTGCTTGGGTTGCCCTTGCGTTGCCGCTCGTTCGAGGAGGACGTGGCCGAAGAGGAGCTGGATCTTTTCGATCGGGCCAAGGCGATCGTCGACGCCCGGTTCGCCCAGGGCTTGAACGTCGACGAGTTGAGTTCGCATCTTGGTTTGAACCGGGGCAGTTTGTGGCGTATGTTCAAGAGAGAGGTCGGGATGAGTCCTTTGGAGTACATTGATTCCAAGCGGATCCGCCGCGCCGAGGATTTGCTGGGGTCCTCGAAACGTTTCGGCGTCAAGGCCATCGCCCGGCTGTCAGGATTCTCCTCGGTGGAGTATTTCCGTCGCCGCTTCAAGAAATGGCGCGGCGTCACCCCCGCCGCCTACCGCGCCGCTCTCGGAAGCGTCGCGATCAAGGATGACAACGAAAACGTGAAGCAGGAAGGATTGAAATCATGAATGTTCACAGCCGAGTCATTGTTTTCACCGTTTCGCTGGCGGTCCTGTCCTTAGGCGCCGCGGCGGAGGAATCGACGCTTCCGGCCTGGGCGGCTGGGACGATTCCGCGGGCCGAGCGATACGAGAAAGAGCGCGCCGAGTCCGAGTACCAGGAAAAGGTCAAACCCAACATCCCGGAGCAGGCGCCGGTCAAGCCGTCCAAGCCACGCAAGTTGCTGGTGTTCAACAACACGCGCAACTTCCGCCACACATCGGAGCTGTTGTTGCGCCGGGCGTTGCCCGAGATGGGTCGAAAGACCGGGGCCTTCGAGGCGACCGTCACCAACGATCCCTCGGTGTTCACGCCGGAGAACCTGAAGCGATACGACGCTTTGTTCTTCAACAACGTCAACAGTGTCAACAACATTGGCTGTCCGGACGAGGCCGGGTGCCGGGCGATTCTCGATTTCGTCGAACAGGGGGGCGGCTTCGCCGGCAACCACGCTTCGCTGGTGGCGCTCAACCGCGTCGGCGAGTTCAAGGACATGATGGGCGGGACGTTCCGCCAGCATCCCTTCGGCGGCAAGGAGGTGGTCATCAAAAACGAGTCCCCGGGAAGCCCTTTCACCCAAGCGTTCGGCGACGCGTCGTTCCCTTACACCGACGAGATCTTCACCGTTGGGCCGCCCTTCTCCCGCGACAAGCTCACGGTTTTACTCAGCATCGACTGGGAGAATTCCGCCGAGGCCCGCGCCATCGACAAACGGATGCGCGAGCAAAACAAGGGTTTGTTCGCGTTGCGCGACGACAACGATTACGCCGTGAGCTGGATCAAACCCCACGGTCAAGGCCGGGTCTTCTACACTAGTCTGGGGCACGCGAACGCCACCATCGGCGACCCGCGCTACCTCAAGCACCTTCTCGCCGGCATCCAATACGCCTGCGGCGACATCTCCGGGGATGCCGCCCGGATGGGCGCGTCCGAATAGTTTGAAACATTCATGAGGCATCGTCGGGAAGCAAGTGTCGTCCGCCGAAGGCGTGAAAGGTCGCGGCCGGGCGACCCGACCCTGGGCCGGGCGACCCCACGAGTTTGCGGGCGTCACGCTTTAGCTGGTCAATTGGCCATCGCCAGCCGGCCGGAGG
>CAZDBC010000753.1:0-1381 GCA_964503295.1 uncultured Kiloniellaceae bacterium
CAAGGCCGAGCAGGCGCTGGAGGCGATCCGCCACATGCTCGCGCCGCGCGCGGCGGTGATCCGTGGCGGGCGCCGGGCCACGGTGGCGAGCGAGGAGCTGGTGCCCGGCGACATCGTGCTGCTCGAGAGCGGCGACAAGGTGCCGGCCGACCTGCGCCTGCTCGAGGCGCGCGGCCTCTCGGTCCAGGAGGCGGTGCTGACCGGCGAATCCCTGCCGGTCGAGAAGACGGCCGCGCCGCGCCCGCCGGAGACGCCGCTGGCCGAGCGCGGCTCGATCGCCTACAGCGGCACCCTGGTCGCCGCCGGGCAGGCGCGCGGCCTGGTGGTCGCGACCGGCGCGGCGACCGAGATCGGCCGCATCAGCGGCATGATCGCCACGGTCGAGACCCTGGCCACGCCGCTGGTGCGGCAGATGGGCCGCTTCGCGCGCTGGCTGACCGGCGCCATCCTGGGGCTGGCCGCCGCCATCCTCGCCTTCGGCCTGCTGGTGCGCGACTACGGCTTCACCGAGATCTTCATGGCCGTGGTCGGCCTGTCGGTCGCGGCCATCCCCGAGGGCCTGCCGGCGATCCTCACCGTCACCCTGGCGATCGGCGTGCAGGGCATGGCGCTGCGCAACGCCATCGTGCGGCGCCTGCCGGCGATCGAGACCCTGGGCTCGGTCTCGGTGGTCTGCTCGGACAAGACCGGCACCCTGACCCGCAACGAGATGACGGTCGCCGCGGTCGCGACCGCCGAGCGCCTGTTCGCGGTCGGCGGCGTCGGCTACGAGCCGCACGGCGGCTTCCGCCTCGAGCGCCGCGACGGCCCCGAGGCCGAGCCCGCCGATCATCCCCTGCTGGTCGAGCTGGCGCGCGCGGCGGCGCTGTGCAACGACGCCAACCTGCAGCAGCGCGACGGCGCCTGGCGCGTCGAGGGCGACCCCATGGAGGGCGCGCTGCTGGTGCTCGCCTGCAAGGCCGGCCTCGACCCGGAGTTCGAGCGTCGCGCCCGGCCGCGCCGCGACGCCATTCCCTTCGACTCGCGCCACCGCTTCATGGCCAGCCTGCACCACGACCACGAGGGCAACGGCTGCGTCTACGTCAAGGGCGCGCCCGAGCGCCTGCTCGAGATGTGCGCCCGGCAGCGCGGCGAGGCCGGCGAGAGCGCGCTCGATCGCGACTACTGGCTGCGCCGCGCCGGGGAGATCGCCGCGCGCGGCCAGCGCGTGCTGGCCATCGCCGCGCGCGCCGCCGAGCCCGACCACAGGGAGCTGCGCTTCGAGGAGGTCGAGGGCGGGCTCACCCTAATCGGCCTGGTCGGCCTCATCGACCCGCCGCGCGAGGAGGCGATCGCCGCCGTCGCCGACTGCCGCGCCGCCGGCATCCGGGTCAAGATGATC
>CAZDBC010000753.1:1391-1680 GCA_964503295.1 uncultured Kiloniellaceae bacterium
CCGGCACCGCCGCCGCGGTCGCCCGCCGGCTCGGCCTCGAAAACGCGGACAGCGTGGTCACCGGCGCCGAGATCGACGCGCTCGACGCGGCCGCCCTGCGCCGGCGCGCCACCGAGGCCGACGTCTTCGCGCGCACCAGCCCGGAGCACAAGCTGCGCCTGGTCGAGGCGCTGCAGGCCGCGGGCGCGGTCGTCGCCATGACCGGCGACGGCGTCAACGACGCCCCGGCGCTCAAGCGCGCCGACGTCGGCATCGCCATGGGCGAGAAGGGCAGCGAGGCGGCCAAGGA
>CAZDBC010000754.1:0-1680 GCA_964503295.1 uncultured Kiloniellaceae bacterium
GTCGGGATGGCGCTGGCCGAACGCCTGCTGAACGCGCGCTATGGCGACGATCTGGTCGACCATCGAACCTATGTCGTCGCCGGCGACGGCTGTCTCATGGAAGGGATCAGCCACGAGGCGGCCTCGCTGGCCGGCCATCTGCGCCTGTCCAAGCTGATCGTGCTGTTCGACGACAACGGCATCTCGATCGACGGACCGACCAGCCTCTCCGTCTCCGACGACCAGTTGCGCCGCTTCGAGGCCTACGGCTGGGCGACCCGGGCGATCGACGGTCACGACCCGACGGCGATCGCCGCCGCGCTCGAGGAGGCCCAGGGCGCCGACCGGCCGAGCTTCATCGCCTGCAAGACCATCATCGGGTACGGCGCGCCGACCAAGGCGGGCAGTGCCAAGACCCACGGCAGTCCTCTGGGCGACGAAGAGGTCGCCGGGACCCGCGAGAAACTGGCCTGGTCGCACGAGCCCTTCGTCGTGCCGAAGCAGATCCTCGACGCTTGGCGCGCCGTCGGCGCGCGCGGCAGCCGACTCTCGGCCGACTGGGACCGGCGCCTTGCGGCCGCCGATCCGACGCTACGCCGACGTTTCGAGAACGAACAGGCGGGGACGCTGCCCGAAGGCTGGAACGCGAGCCTGGCCGAGGTCAAGACGAAGGCGGTCGAGGAGCGGCCCTCGCTGGCGACCCGCGTCGCCTCGCAGCGGGTGCTCGAGGCCCTGACCGCCGCGGTGCCGCAGATGATCGGCGGCTCGGCCGACCTGACCGGGTCGAACAACACGAAAACGGACGGCCAGAAAGTGGTGAGCGCCGAAGATTTCGGCGGCAGCTACATCCACTACGGCGTGCGCGAGCACGCCATGTCGGCGGCCATGAACGGGATCGCGCTGCACGGCGGGCTGATCCCTTACGGCGGCACCTTCCTGGTCTTCACGGACTATTGCCGGCCGGCGATCCGCCTGTCGGCCCTGATGAAGCAGCGCGTGATCTACGTCATGACGCACGACTCGATCGGGCTCGGCGAGGACGGCCCGACCCACCAGCCGGTCGAGCACCTGGCCGCCCTGCGCGCCATGCCCAACCTGCTGGTGTTCCGGCCGGCCGACATCATCGAGACCGCCGAGTGCTGGGAGCTGGCGCTGGGCGCGGCGGACCGGCCATCGGTGCTGGCGCTCAGCCGCCAGGGCCTGCCGACGGTGCGACTCGACGCGGTCGAGAATTTCTGCAGCTACGGGGGTTACATCCTGATGCCGGCCCAGGGCGAGCGGCAGGTGACTCTGATCGCCTCGGGCTCCGAGGTTCAGGTGGCGCTGGCGGCGCGCCAACTGCTCGAGGCGGAGGGCATCTCGAGCGCCGTTGTGTCGATGCCCTGCTGGGAGCTGTTCGAACGGCAGCCGCAACACTATCGCGACGAGGTTCTGGGGCCCGGCACGCTGCATATTGCGATCGAGGCCGGCGCCCCGCTCGGTTGGGAGCGCTACATCGAGGCCGGCGGCGCGTTCGTCGGCATGCGCAGCTTCGGCGCCTCGGCACCGGCCAAGGACCTCTTCGCGCATTTCAAGATCACGCCGGAAGCTGTGCTGGAGGCGGTGCGGGCACGCCTGTAGCGGGCGCCGGCGTGGCCGGTGCAACCGGACCCGGCACCGGAGCGTTCATGGGGCGTTTAAGCGGTGAAGCCTTTCGGCGGT
>CAZDBC010000755.1:0-1677 GCA_964503295.1 uncultured Kiloniellaceae bacterium
CCTCGCGCTCGAGCTCGGCGGCGATGCCGGTCTCCTCGATGGTGACGAAGGCCGAGAGCGGCAGCACCCGCTCGCCCGCCGCGACGAAGAGTTTGCGCAGATCGTCGCTGTCGTCGATGGCGCCGACGCGCGATTCGATCCGGATCGGCACGGTCTCGTCGCCGACGTCGAGCTCGGCCACCTCCGCGCCGTCGACCATGGCCTCGAGCGCCACCGCCACCCCTTGGATGTCGATGCCGAGATCGGCGGCACGCTCGCGGTCGATGCGCACCGAGAGCTGCGGCTGCGTCGTCGAGTAGGAGAGCGAGGGCGAGGTCAGGCCCGAAAGCTCACGGTCGATGGCCGCGATCAGGCGGTCGCCGGCGGCGGCGATGGTGGCGTAGTCCGGCCCGGTCACGGCCGCCTCCAGCTCGCCGCCGCCGCCCGAGCGCAGATCGAGGCTGTTGGGGCTGCGCACGAAGACCCGCGCCCCCGGCAGCGCGTCGAGCTGGCCGCGCAGCTCGCCCAGGATCTCCGCCTGCGGGCGGCGCTCGCCCCAGGGCGCGAGGGGCGCCAGGACGTAGCCGAGATTGGGGTCGTAGCGGCCGACGATGGCGTAGACGCCCTCGACCTCGCCCGCCGCCACCATCGGCTCGAGCAACGCCTCGACGCGGCGGACCTGGCGGTCGGTGTAGTCGAGGCCGACGCCGTCGGGCCCGCTCAGCCAGACCACGATCACGCCCCGGTCCTCCGCGGGCACGAGCTCGCGGTCGAGCGAGGTGACGAGGCTGCCGACCCCGCCGGCGACGGCGAGCAAGAGCGCGATCACCACCAGCGGGATCGCCAGCGCCAGGCGCAGCACGCGGCGGTAGACCGCGGCCCCGGCGCCGCCGACCGCGGCCAGCGCGCGCCGGAGTGCCCCCGGCGGCGGCTCACCGCCGGCCGGTACCAGCTTCGAGGCCAGCATCGGGCACAGCGTCAGCGCCACGAAGGAGGAGAGACAGACCGCGATCGCGAGGACGAAGCCGAACTCGGTGAAGAGCTGACCGGCGCGGCCCGGCAGAAAGGCGATCGGCACGAACACCGACACCAGGACGGCGGTGGTGGCGATCACCGCGAAGAAGACCTGGCGGGTGCCGACGACGGCGGCGGCGAGCGGGCCGTAGCCCTGGGCGCGCACCCGCGCGATGTTCTCCAAGACGACGATGGCGTCGTCGACGAGGATGCCGGTCGCCAGCACCAGCGCCAACAGCGTCAGGATGTTGATCGAAAAGCCCAAAAGCCAGATCGCGGCGACCGTGCCGACGAGCGCCACCGGGATCGCCACCGCCGGGATCAACGTCAGCCGCGGTGAGCCGATGAAGACCAGGATGACGCTGACGACGATGGCGACGCCCAACAGCAGCGAGGTCGCCACCTCGCGCAGGGCGCTGGTGATGAAGACGGCGTTGTCGGAGGTCACCGTGACCCGGACGTCGTCGAAGCGGCGGTCCAGATCGGCGGCGGCCGCTCGGATCGCGGTGGAGATCTCGACGGTGTTGGAGCTGGGCTGGCGGACGACGCCCAGGCCCACGATCTCGCGCCCGTTCCAGCGCACCTCGGAGGTGGCCTCGGCGGGCCCGTAGAAGGCGGTCGCCACGTCGCCGATGCGGGTGGTGTCGCGGAACCCGCCGGCGGCCAGCTCCAGCGCCTCGTCGC
>CAZDBC010000756.1:0-1676 GCA_964503295.1 uncultured Kiloniellaceae bacterium
ATGTTGCGCCTCCGTGAACCGTGTCAAAAAAAGGTCAGCCGATGAAGCTCGTCGTCAGTTTGGGGATCGCCGCGGTGCTGGGCATGCTCGCCGCTCCCGCCATGGCCCAGGAGGGCGATCCCGCCGCCGGTCAGCGCGTCTTCAACCAGTGCCGCGCCTGCCACATCGTCGACGCCAACCGTCCGAGCCGGCCGACCGGCCCGAACCTCTACGGCGTCATCGGTCGCGAGATCGCCTCGCGCGAGGACTACGCCAACATGGGGCGGGGCTACAGCGACGCCTTCTTGGCGAAGAAGGAAGAGGGCTTCACGTGGACCAAGGAGATCCTCTTCGAGTACCTGCACAACCCGCGTGAGTACATCTCGGGCACCAACATGGCCTTCGCCGGCCTGCGGGACGACCAGGATGTCTGGGACGTCATCGCCTACATCGAGCAGGAGAGCCAGTAAGGCGCGATCGCCGAGCGGGCGAACGGAAAGGGCGGCTCAGGCCGCCCTTTTTCATGGAGTAGGCTTCTTGGGTTCAGCCCGGCGTGGCCATCGCCTCGACCGGCGCCTTGAGGTCGTCGTAGAGCGTGCGCGCGACGGTGGCGTAGCCGCGCGTCGTCGCGAACGCCCGCACGCGGATGACGCGGACCGCGCCGCCCTGGGCGAAGGTGAGCACGTCGCCCGCGCGCAGCTTGTGATGCGTCTTGGTGACGACGTCCTGATTGACGCGAACCCGGCGGGCGGTGACGGCTTTTGCGGCGAGCGTCCGGCTCTTGAAGAAGCGGGCTTGCCAAAGCCACTTGTCGAGGCGCTCCGAAGCGGCGCCGCCGGGCTCGGTCATGGGCTCACCATCGAAGGTTGCAGTTGGCGAAGGTTGCAGTTGGCGAAGGTTGCGGTCGGCACGGGTGGTGCCTGTGCTCAACCCGCCTGCACCTTGAGCTGGGCGAGCACGGCGAACGGCGTGTGGCCGGCGGCGGGCCGGCGCTCCGCCGGCTGGCGTCGCGCGGTGGGCACCCGGCGGTTGATCCGCCGAAAGCGGGCGCGGCTGGCGCCGTCGCCCGGCAGGCGCCGATAGCCCAGCGCCTGGATGACGTCGTCGAGCTCGTGGCGCTTGAGACCGGTGAGCCCGCCGAGCTCCGGCCCGGGCGTGAAGCTGGCGCCGTCGCGGGTACCCTGGCGGAGCGCATGGGCGAGCCGCTCGGCGATGTCGACGCGCAGCGCGTGGCTGCGCAGCAGCCGATAGCCGATCGCCCGCCAGGCGGCGGCGGCGACGGCGCCGTCCGCCTTCAGCGAGGTGGCGCCGGGCTCCGGCAGCGCGGCGGCCGGGTGCTGGAGCTGCCAGAGCAGGCGGCGCAACCGCAACGGCTCGGGCTTCAAGAGCGCCTGGACGAACAGGCCGTGGACGCCGAAGCGCACGCCGAGGGCGGTCAGCCGCTTGCGCCCGGCGTCGTCGAGGGCGGCGACGAGGCCCTCGGCGGCGTCGAGATCGGCGGTCCCGAGCCCCTCCAGGAGGTGGAAGGCGAGACCGCGCACCGGCGCCGGCGCCGCGGCGTCGGCTTGCAGCTCGGCCAATGCCCCCAACGGCGCCAGCTTGGCATCGATGGTGCCGTGGACGAACGCCTTGAGCCGGGCCTCCAGCGCCGCGGCGGTGCCGTTGGTGATGCTGTCGTCCCACAAGGGCTTGAGGCT
>CAZDBC010000757.1:0-1674 GCA_964503295.1 uncultured Kiloniellaceae bacterium
GGTGCGGATCGAGCAGGGACGCGGCAGTTTCGTCCAGGACAATGTCATCGACTACCTGATCGGTCGAAGAACCCGCTTCAGCGAGATCATATCACGGCAGGACCGCAAGCCCGGCGGGCGGCTTATGCGCGCCTATGACGTTGCGGCCACCGGCGAGATTGCAGAGGCCCTGGAGGTGGCGCCGGGCACGCCATGCTTCTGTCTGGAAACTCTGCACGAAGTCGATGGTCGGCCGGTCAGCATCTCCAAGAACTACTTTCCAGCGAGGCGCTTTCCCGACCTGATTGCGGTGTTCGCCGAGACCGGTTCGATCACCAAGACGCTGGATCATTACGGCGTCGGCGATTACGCCCGTCGCGTCACGCGCGTGCTCGCGCGAATGCCGGGCGAAGAGGATGCCCGGCTGCTGCGACTATCGCGCTCGCGCCCCCTGCTGGTGACCGAAGGAATCAACGTCGATCGCCAGGGGCGAAAGATCCAGTTCGGCGTCACCCGTTTCGCGGCCGACCGGGTCCAGGTGGTCTTCGAGACCGCGACCTAGGCCCGGCGGCAGCGCGATCAATCGCCCGGGCACGTGACGCTAACCCTTCACCTCGATCGCGATCCGGTCGAGCCGGACCTCGCCTCCGATATTCTGTAGCGTGAAACCGGAAAAGGCGCCCTGGTGGGTGCGGTCGGCGGTCGTCAACGCCGGCTCCCCGTCGAGGCTCACGGTCATGTTGCCCTCGGCGTCGCGCTGCCATCCGATGCGATGGAACTGACCGTCGTCCAGCGAAGTGATCTTGGCGCTTTCCACCACCCTTGTCCCGGAGGGGCTCGTGGCGACCAGCTCGAGGCGCGCCCCGGATCCGCCCGTATAGACCAAGCGGTAGCCGCTCTCGTACCCGCTGCCGAGGTAGGGACCGAATGCAAAGCTACTCCCCGTCGCGGCAGAGCCGATGTCGACAACCAGCCGGAAGGCATTGTCTATCGGCAGTCCCGTCGATATGCGTGCCTGACGTTTCGCGGAGGTATTGCCGCCAAGTGCCTGGGTCAGCACGTCTCGAACCAGCGCGCGGCCGAAGTCCTCGGCGGTCTGTTCTCCCTCCTGGGGCAGTGGAATTCGACTGACCAGTGCACCCTGGCTGACATTGAAGCTGCTGCCCTCGACGCTCCAGGCGGGATTGCGGGTGTAGTTCCCGTCGGCGAAATCGTCCAGCAGGACGGTGCGCCACTCCGGTTCCGCCTGTGCCGGTTCCGCCTGTGTCGGGGCAGCCTCCTGGGCAGGCTCCCCCGCATCGGCGATTCCCAACCGCTGACGCAGCGCGGCGGAGATCCGTCCGCTTTGCGACATACCGGAGTCCCGTTGGTAGGCACGGATGGCGTCGCGCGCCTTGGGACCCAGCACGCCGTCGGCCGGTCCGGGGTCGTAGCCGCGCGCGGCCAATGCCTGCTGCACGGCTCTGACCTGCTCCCGGTCGGGCTTTTCGGTTGCTTGGGTCGGTTCCGGTTCGCGCATTTCAGACAACAAGCTCTGGCTGGGACGGCCCGTCACCGGCAGGCTGGCGTCCACCTGGTAGGTCCGGATCGCCGCCCGCGTCTCGTCGTCGAGGCGCCCGTCGACCAGCCCGACCGAATAGCCGCGACGGCGCAGCTCCGCCTGTATGTCCGCAACCAGGCTGCTTGCCGGTTCGG
>CAZDBC010000758.1:0-1659 GCA_964503295.1 uncultured Kiloniellaceae bacterium
TTCGACTCGGTCGCCGGCGTCGAGCCGCAGTCCGACACGGTCTGGCGGCAGGCGGACAAGTACAAGGTCCCGCGCATGTGCTTCGTCAACAAGATGGACCGCATGGGCGCCGATTTCGACCGCTGCATCGAGATGATCAAGGAGCGTCTCGGCGCCAAGCCCTGCGTGTTACAGCTTCCCATCGGCGCGGAGTCGGATTTCGTCGGCGTGATCGACCTGATCACCATGAAGGCGCTTGTCTGGAAGGACGAGAACCTGGGCGCGGAATGGGAAATCCGTGAAATTCCCGATGACATGCGCGAGCGTGCGGAAGATGCGCGCATGGAGATGGTCGAGACCGCCGTCGAGGCTGACGAGGCCCTGATGGAGAAATACCTCGAAGGCGAGGACATTTCCGAGGAAGAGCTCAAGAAAGCGATTCGCGCCGGCACCATCCGCCTGGAATTCGTGCCTGTGCTGACCGGCTCTGCTTTCAAGAACAAGGGCGTGCAACCACTGCTTGATGCGGTTATCGATTACATGCCGGCGCCCAACGATGTGTTCAATATCAAGGGCGTGGACGTCGACGATCCCGAAAAGCAGATGGAGCGCAAAAGCTCCGACGACGAGCCCTTCGCGGCGCTGGCCTTCAAGGTGATGAGCGATCCCTTCGTTGGCACCCTGACCTTCTGCCGCATCTATTCCGGCATGCTCAAGCGTGGCGATCAGGTGACCAATACGGTCAAGGGCAAGAAGGAAAAGATCGGCCGCATGCTGCAGATGCATGCCAACAGCCGCGAGGAGATCGACGAAGCGCTGGCCGGCGATATCGTCGCCATTGCGGGCCTCAAGATGACCACCACCGGCGACACGCTCTGCGCGGCCAATGCGCCGATCATCCTCGAGCGGATGGAGTTTCCCGACCCGGTGATCTCGGTCGCCGTGGAGCCCAAATCGAAGGCCGACCAGGAGAAGCTCGGCGTCGCGCTGCAGCGACTGGCGGCCGAGGATCCCAGCTTTCAGGTGCGCACGGACGAAGAGTCCGGCCAGACGGTGATCGGTGGCATGGGCGAGCTGCATCTCGACATCATCGTCGACCGCCTCAGGCGCGAGTTCAAGGTCGAGGCCAATGTCGGCGCGCCACAGGTAGCGTATCGCGAATGCTTCGCCAAGGAAGTCAAGGTCGACTACACCCACAAGAAGCAGACCGGCGGTTCCGGCCAGTTCGCGCGGGTGATCATGGTGGTGACGCCCGGCGAGCGCGGCTCAGGCTTCGAGTTCATCGACGAGATCAAGGGCGGCAATATTCCGCGCGAGTACATCCCCGGCGTCGAGCATGGCATCAAGGATGTGGCCGAGACCGGCGCGCTGATCGGTTTTCCGATCATCGATTTTCAGGTCCGTCTGATCGACGGCGCCTATCATGACGTCGACTCCAGCGTGCTGGCCTTTGAAATCGCGGGCCGCGCGGCGATGCGCGAGGCGGCCCAGAAAGCCGGCATCACGCTGCTGGAGCCGATGATGAAGGTCGAGGTGGTGACGCCCGAGGAATATATGGGCGATGTGATCGGCGACCTGAACTCGCGGCGCGGCCAGATCCAGGGCACCGAGACGCGCGGCGTCGCGCAGGTGGTGCGGGCCAATGTGCCGCTGGCCAACATGTTCGGCTATGTGAACCAG
>CAZDBC010000759.1:0-1659 GCA_964503295.1 uncultured Kiloniellaceae bacterium
CGGTGTGAGTCCATACCTACCGACGATACGCAGTATAAATCCGTCAAGATCTGCGTTGGGCTTCAGATTCGGCGCATAGCCGGCCACTGCAACGGTCGCGCACAGCATGCTCCCCCACATCAGGCATTTCACGCCCCAGAGCCGTCCCATCAGCGATCCTCCTCGTACAGCGACCGGATCTCGGCTATCTTCTTCCGGTGCTTCACCACATACGAAATCCGCCGATACGCGGGCGGTATTCTGAGCGCCGTGGCCGCGCGGGCGACCTCGACACACTGCTCCTTATTGCCAAGTTCATGGTGAGAATCGACCAGGATCCAATAGCCGGTAAGCAAGTCCGACCAGTTGGCCGGTTTCCTTCGACTCGAGACCTCGACCAGTCGCTTGCCCAAGGCAAGGGCCTTCTCCCACTTCTGCGTCCAGAGCGCGATACATCCGGAGATACGCAGAAACACACTGCTGCGCGGAAATCGGCCCAGGACCGTTCTGCTCAGCGAATCGGCCCGAGCATACTGATCCCGCTCGATGAGTATCCAGCAAAGGATGTTCTTTGCCCCAATATCATACGGAAACGGCGCCATGGTAGCCCGCCGAATGAACTCCAGGCCCTTCTCCGCCCCCTCACCAAAAAAAGGCAACCAGGCCAGATTCTGGTTAAGGTAGTAGTTGAAAACGCCGATCCCCAGGTAGGCGGCATGGTAGGAGCTGTCCTGCGCAATTACGGACTTGAGCAAGCCGACCGATCGGTAGGCGACTTTGATACCCCCGAGCCAATCGCCCATTTTGGCCAGGACCACGCTCTTGCCTCCATAGGTGTTCCCGACATAGAAGGCACAGTCGAGGGAATCGCGGCCGGTAAGACGGGGCAGCTCGCCCTCCAGAACCCCAATGACACTGTCGGCCAGTCGAACGAACCGCTTTCCGTCGATAACATACGATTCGTAGTCTAAAATGCGCGTCTGTTCGACCGTCACGAGCAAATAGAGCATCTCTATGTCATCGGGGTCGCTCTTGAGTGCTCCTTTCTGCAGTCGCCGGGCACTCCGGTAGTGTTGGGAGGCAAGATCGTATTTCACCGAGTCGAGCACACGCTCGCGTCCGGGCTGAGGTGCCGCGAACGAGGGTGCGGCGATCGCCACCAGCCACAGGCCGACCACCGGGATCAGACTCAACCACCGCATACGGCCGTAGCCTTGTGACCGAACAGTCCACCGCCGTCCAGGACCGCACGAGGCGTTGCTCCGGCGTTGATGAGGCCGCAACCTCATAAGATTCAATTCCTTAGCCGCACAGTTCATGCTTTGACAATACAAAATACCCTCTCCACCCAAAGAATCCAAGCCCTGGAGGCGGTATCGTGCCGGAGAGAGCGCGCCGGGCCGCGGAACGCAGCCGGGGCACAACGGCCATCGGCATTGGGGAGACCTTACAGCAGGAATACGAAGAAGATATAGAGAAACACGGCAAAAATCCCCACTCCCAAACCGATGAACAGGGGATTACGCCACCAGCCGCCCAGCTCCTTGTAGGTATGGAACGTTGGGCTGTCCGATGCGCCCCGGCGGCTGAAAATGCGGGATCTCAGGCTGAGAGAAACTTCCTCATCGGGCAGGTCCTCGATGTCTCTGAGGACCATATCGATCTCTTTCACGAACCTCG
>CAZDBC010000760.1:0-1649 GCA_964503295.1 uncultured Kiloniellaceae bacterium
ACTGGGTGCCGCCGGGCCATCGCAGGCACGGCTACAAGCGACGCGGCTACGAAGGTGGCGAAGGCGGCGAGGGTCACTACTACGGCCCGACGATCATCTACCGGGACCACTATCACTATGCGCCGCACCGTCGTCCGACCTATGCCGCGCCATTCCCTCTGCCCTATCGCACGATCGAATGTCCGCCCGTGATTCGCCCGGGTGTAATCTCCAAGGCCGCAGTGGGCACCATCGTCGGCGCGGCCGGGGGCGGCATCGCCGGCGCGCAGATCGGATCGGGCACCGGCCAACTGGTCGCGACCGGCGTGGGAACCGCGCTCGGCCTGCTGATCGGTCGTGAGATCGGCGCCAGCCTGGACCGCCAGGACCAGATCCTGGCCGTGACGGCCGAGCACCAAGCACTCGCCGGCCCGGCCGGATGTCAGGTTCGCTGGCACAATCCCCGCAGCGACCATGCCGGAGCGGTCTACGTGGTCAACGAAGGGCCCTACGGCGGCGGCGGGCGATACTGCCGCGAGTACCAGACCACGGTCACGGTCGGCGGCCGTCAGCAATCGGCATACGGCACCGCCTGCCTTCAGCCGGACGGAAGCTGGCAGATCGCTGGCCGCTAGCGCAAGCAACTGCCCAAAGGAGCCGCGTTACTCGCGGTCGGGAATCTCGCGGACGACGTCCTCGAACTTGCCGGCCGCGTTGGGCGCCAGCGCATCGCGTTCGACGACTCGTCCGCGATAGTCCGGCCCGAACTTTTCGGCAAGCCAGTCGGCGAGCCGCCGCTTCTCGCCGTCGTCGAGCGGACGCGCCGCCTCGACGCGCAGTTCGAGCTGGTCGCGCGCCGTTTGGGCAATCTGATAGCGCCGGATTGGCGCTGCCGCGGTGAGCCGACCGATGTCCGAAGAGGACAGCAGCGTCCAGCGCTCGCTGCCGTCGGGTGCGCGCAGCAAGTTCTGGCGTCGGCCGACGATCCGCTTCAGGACGGGCAGGCCACGGCCGCAGGGGCAAGGCGGTCCCGCTTCGGCATAGTCGCCGAGATCATAGCGCAAAAGCGGCATCGCAAAGTTGTGCAGCGGCGTCACGATGACCCGGCCGATCTCGCCGGGGCGACAGGGGCGCCCCTTCTCGTCGAGCAGCTCGACCAGAATGCTCTCCGACTGAACGTGATAATGGTCATGGTCAGGGCACTGAAGGGCGACATATCCGGCCTCGCGCGAGCTGTAGAGGTCGATCAGCGGCACCCCGAAAACCTCCCTGCAGAGTTCGCGGAGGTCTGCCGGGACCGCTTCGGAAAGGGTCAGGACCTGGCGCAGGCGGCCCGGCCTCTGCCCGGTCGCCCGCAGATGGCGTGCCAGGCGCGCAACGATGCTCGGATGGGTCAAGAGATAGTCGGGATCCTCCCGAAGCAGCCATTCGACCTGCTGCTCGAGCGGGGTCAACACGTTGAGACCGACGTAGGGGCCGGTGGCGAACAGCGAACCGCTGGCGCGCCCCCAGCTCTGTGCCCGCTCGCCCCGCGGATAGACCGCGCGACCCTTGCCCGATTCGCGCATGCCGGCAAGCTTGCCGGACAGGTCGCGGCGGTGCCAGAGATGGTCGCGCAGGGTCACGGCGGACCAGATGACGCCCCACAGCGCGCTGCGGCGCACGTGGAC
>CAZDBC010000761.1:0-1645 GCA_964503295.1 uncultured Kiloniellaceae bacterium
CGAGCGGAGCCTTCACAGCCACCAAGAATCAGCAACAGCGCGGCGCTCACGAGTGCAGCCGCAGTCCCGGTTTTCCCGGATTTCACTCGTCCTCCTCCCACACAACCGCTCTGCCAGGCTCGGCTGCGTCGCTCGCTCGAGACCGTCCATCCGCGTTGCCATCACCATCAAGGTGGCTGAATCGCTCGGCGAGTTCAGGGTTCAGATCGCGCAAGTCGCGATACCGACGTTCGACTTCGTCGTATTCCTCCAGCCGATGCGCGACGCGCGCGATTCCAAGTACGGCCGATGCGTTCCCAGGGTCTCGGCCGAGCGCCCGCAGGTAGTACGCCCGAGCCTCCATGAAGTCCTCGCTCAGGAACGACAGGTTACCCAGATTGACCAGCGCCGGCACGTGCTCACGTCGGACTACGATCTGGAGGAACTCGCTGCGCGCGAGATCCAGTCGTCCGTAGCGCGCGTACAGAATGCCCAACCTGTTCCGGATCCGGTGATCGTCTGGCCGCGCGTCCAGCCGTGCCTGGAGCTCTCGTTCCTCCTGACGAATTTGCCTGGACACGAACCGGTCGAGCTCAGCGCGAAACGTCTGCTCCACGAGCAAAGGATCGGGGGACGGTACCCTGGCGCTCGGGTTGCCGAACGCCACCGGCTCGAACAGGGTCCACGCCTGAGACGTCGGATAGAACCCGGCCGACCCACTCGCCTCATGCTCCCGCCACTGCCGGGCACCCGTGGCCCACGCCTCGAGAAACCCGCGGTCGAGGATCGTGACCTCAATGGGGACCCATGCGCCGTCGTCGCGGACGATCACGTCCCCGCCGACGCTCCTCCGAGCTTCTTCACCAGAGACATCGAGCGCGAAGGCGAGGAAGAGGTGACCAGGGATCGTGATGAACGCGGTTCGCACGCCAACGGATTCGAGCAGCGCCGCGTAGACCGCGGAAAGGTCGTCGCAGTCTCCTGCCCGATACTCGAGCGTCTGGCGGGGAAACTGGACATAGTCCACGGCAGAGGCGTTCGCGGACAGCTCGGCGTACGCCGATGTCGGATCGACAACGTAGGTCAGTCCGTGCGCCTGGAGCAGCGCGAGCTGGGCCATCGCGAGCTGCAGCTTCTGGTTGACCGCGCCGATCGCATGCCGTCGCGAGACAGCCGCCGCGTTCTTGCCAAGCCGCTGGATCTCGTCATCGCGCGAGGTGACGAACGCGGCGATCTTGCGATCGTCGTCCCAGGTCAACGCGTTGCGGTCGTAGGTGCCGAGCGTCACGGTCGTGGTCGCCGCGTGCTCCGACGAGCCGATCCGGTAGCTCAGCTCGATCGACGCTGCGATGCGTGTCCCTTCGGTGTACTCGAGCAGGCTGTCGTTGAAGAGCGCGTAGAGCTCAACCTCCGCGGATTCTCCTCCGCGGAGCTCCGGGATGGTCGCGCTCAGCTTCGGGCGATCGAGAACGCGCTCTGCGTCGAGGCGAACCTCAATGTCGCTGATCGTTTGACGTCCCGGGTTCCCGATTGTGATCGTGCCGAGCGGGTTCTCGTCGTAATACTTGAAGAGGACCGGGAATATCCGGTCTATATCGACGCGCAGGATGCGCAGTGCCCCTGCGTCCAGGGCTCCCTCGTCGGCAGGAAGCGGCCCCGGCGTCGT
>CAZDBC010000762.1:0-1645 GCA_964503295.1 uncultured Kiloniellaceae bacterium
AGGTCGACGAACCCCCGCCACTCGGCGACCCCGAGCAGCAGGCCGGCCGCCGTCGTTGCCAGGATGCCGAGAATCACCGCACCCGGCACCCGGTGGTAGTCCAGCGCGATCATGACCACGAAGCCGCCGGCCGCGAGGATGGCCGGCCAGGCCGTGAGGTCGCCGAGGGTCAGCAGGGTCGCCGGGTGGTCGACCACGATGCCGGCGTTCTTGAGCGCGATGATGGCGAGAAACAGGCCGATGCCGGCCGAGATGGCAAGCTTGAGCGTCGAGGGTATCGCGTTGATCAGCCATTCGCGCACAGGCAGCAGGCTGAGGATCACGAACAGGATGCCAGACAGGAAGATGGCGCCGAGCGCGACCTGCCAGCTGTAGCCCATGCCGAGCACCACGCCGTAGGTGAAATAGGCGTTGAGGCCCATGCCGGGGGCGAGCGCGATCGGGTAGTTCGCGTAGAGGCCCATGATGGACGTGCCGACCGCCGCGGCCAGGCAGGTCGCAACGAAGACCGCGCCGAAGTCCATGCCGGCCTCCGACAGGATGGCCGGGTTGACGAAGGTGATGTAGGCCATGGTCAGAAAGGTGGTGATGCCGGCAAGAACCTCGCGCCGCGGTGTCGTGCCCAGTTCGCTCAGCTTGAACAGTCGCTCCAGCATGCCGCCCCCTTCGTCTGCGTTGCGCGCCGCCGACTGCTGCGCGCGGTTGGACACACCGCATCCGTGGCGAGATCGCATTGCGCCTCGCCTGTCTTCGCGTTTCCCCGCCTTGTCTCGGCCGAGGTCCGGCCGGTGGCCTTTAAATGGCCAAAATCTTAGGGTTTGTTAACAGGCAATAGATAGCTTGAGCCCGATGAGACCTTCCCCCTTGCCCCGTGGCCGACTGGCTTCCCGTACGAGTTTTTGCCTTCCACAGCGGACACTTGCGCCGGTCGGCGTGGCGTTCGCCATTCTGTCCGCCGGGCCGGTGGCGGCGCAACAGGAGACTGCGGTCTCGGAGACGGTGGTCACCCGCATCACCATCTCGCGGGACGATTGCGCACGCCTCGTGCGCTACAGCAAACCGGCGGGCGTGGACTATGAGGAAGGACGCGACGTGCGCGGGCGCCCCGTCGCGCCCGCAGACCTCTATGACGCGCCCGACGCCGAACTGCCCCATGTCATCGAGTTCGACCTGGTGATCAACCCGGTCGATTTCGCTCGGCGAGGCGCTCTAGCCAGGCGACTGCACGAGTTGGGCGAGCCTCCGAGCCCGGACGAGAAGGCCGCGCTGGAACGCGACATTCAGGCGCTCGAGCTTTCCCCCTTCGACAACACGCGGTTCGCGGTGGGGCGCGTTCGCTACGACATGCTCACCGGCAGGCTGCTCTTCAACGGCCGGCCGCTGACCGACCCTCTGGCAGCCGAACTGGCGGCCCGCTGTCAGGAGATCCGTCGCGCCGGCCGCTGAGGGACGGCCCCCGCCTCCGGCGCGAGACGGGCGGCCTCGACTCCGGCGCCAGGTCCCTGAGATTTACAAGCCCCGGGCCTTCCCATATACACGTCTGCGTCTGGCCAATCCTCACGCTATTCCGGCCTCTCCCAGTCAGCGCGAAGGTCGTCTTCCATGCGTCTGTCCGTCTATTTCCTGCCGACCCTGAAAGAGACAC
>CAZDBC010000763.1:0-1645 GCA_964503295.1 uncultured Kiloniellaceae bacterium
AACTGGTCCCTCAGAAGATAGATCCCGATACGTAGTTGCTCGCAAAAAATCATGCTGTTGAAAACATAGTGCCGCTCGTTCTTGTACACTTTTGAGTCGTAGTAATATTCTCCGATCACGCGCCCGCGGGTTGTCTTAACAACAGACCTGGGGTACGGCGGCGCCGGGGGGGCCTGAACCTGTTTGTACAGCTCTTCGATCCGCTCCCGAACCTCGGACTTGTCATCCTCCTCCTCAGCGTTCTCCGCCTCCTCCGGCCGGCTCTCATCCAGCACCGCGACCGGCGCTCCAGTATCGGCTTGTTCCTGGAATGCAGCCAGGGGCGGCTCGGGCGCCTCCGTTTCGGCGCGTTCATCTTCATCGGCCGGCTCAGCCGCTGCGTCCGCGGGCTGTCCCGCATCGGCCCGGGGTGCTTCGGTCTCCTCCGCGCTCTCCCCCGTCTCTTCCGCCTGCTCGACACCGGTTCCACCGGCACTCTCGCCCTGCTCCTGCCGCCCTTCGCCGCCCGAATCTTCCGTATCGACCGGCAGATCCCCACCAAACAACTGATCCTTATGCGACAGGATGATTTCGTACAGGCCGTTGACGATTTCGTTCTCGTTGACTTGCAGCTCTTTCTTCAACTGCTCCCCAATGAGCGTCAGCTCCTGCTCGCGCACCTTGAGTTTGTCAAGCTTCGCCTTGAGTTGATCCAGCTCCGCGGTGCAGTCGGCAATCTCCTGCTTTACGGTCGCGACCTCCGAGTCTTTGCTGCGTTTGTCTTCGAGGAGCTTCCTGGAGTCGCGGGTTATCTCCTTTATGTGCTCTTCTTTGCTCCTCAGTACGGTAATCTTGTCCTGATAAAACTGGATAAGCAGCCCTACCGTTCCCGTACCCGCATCCCCCTCGACATCGTTCTTAAGCGTCCAGAGCTGCTCCAGGGAAAGCTTGGCATTCTCCTTCTCACTCGTCAAAAGCTTCTCGGCAACATCGTACATGCTCTGCGAAACCTTCGATGCTCTGGCGTCGAGCAGAATCGAGTAGAAGCGATTCGCGTCCGCCGAACTCACTTCCGAGCCGAACAGAGCCTTGTCCGCCCCACTGATTCTCTTCATGCATTCCTCCTTCGCGACTGGCCTAACCATGCCGGTCGACACAGACCTGCGCAACGGGAGTTTTGCTGGCACGTTCACCGCGACACAAGCCGTGCGGACCGCTCGGGAGAGGGCAAAGCTACGCCGGCTCAATCCCAGCGGAACTCGCCCGTATTGCCATATTCTACTATGAGTGTGTAGGAAGAGTCAATGACTTTCTTGCGCAATGTGTTGTGCAGCAAGAAGTTAGGGCCTCCAGCCGGCTGCTCAGTCCAGCTCGCGCGTATCGTGGTCGGGGGTTGCCGACAGAGTCTCGAACAGCTCTTTGAGCTGAGGTTCCTCCTCCAGAAGCTCAACGTCGCCGAACCCGTTCTCCATTGCCCTGGTAAGTGCTGCGCGGGCCTTCTTGACCTGCCCTTGCCGGATATACACCCGAGCCAGGGCAAACCAGGCATCGAAACTGTCCGGGCGGTCGTCCAGACAGGCCACAATCTCACCGTGGGCCTCATCGAGCCGCCCACCGGCGATCAGCGCCTGCCATCGCAAGCGATCCACACCCGCGGCGGGGCTGT
>CAZDBC010000764.1:0-1643 GCA_964503295.1 uncultured Kiloniellaceae bacterium
TCCACGGGGGAGAATCCGTCCAGCTCCTCGCCGGTCTTGCTCATAAGCGGTTCATCCTACTTTCCGCAGTTGGGCCTCGTCGGGAGGGGGCTGAATCCGTATAACGGGTTTTGGTGGAAGGAGATCGACGCCGAAGGGCCTGCGAAAAGGAGGTCACCCGATGGGTGAAGAGGGTTTTCCGGATTTCGCCTTCGAAACCTACTGCGGCAAGGTTGTCGTGGAGCCGACCGACGAGGCCATGACGCCCTTCGGCGGACTGGTGCCGTGGGCGGCGTTCCAGAAGAAGAGCGGTATTCTCGACCGGCTGGCCGAGACCTGTCCGGTGACGCGCACCAGCCCCAATGCCGCGCCGGTCTACGACGTGCTGGCCAGCTTCGTCCTCACCGCGCTCTGCGACGGCTCGCGCTTCGTCCACGTCGACCGCTTGCGCCACGACCCGGCCCTGCCGGAGTTGCTGGGCATGGAGGGCGTGGTCGGCGATGACACGATCCGCCGCTTCCTTAAGTCGCTTCGGGGCCGGGACGGGTGCGGCTGGGTCGCCGGGGCGTCGCGCCCGCTCTGGAGCGCGTTGCCGTCGAAGTTTATCCTCGACTGGGACAGCACGGTGCAGACGCGTTACGGCCATCAGGAAGGCGCAGCGGTCGGCTACAACCCGACCAAGCGGGGTCGCCCGAGCCACCATCCCCTCGTCGCGGTGGTCGCAGGCACGCGGCTGTGCGCCTATTACCGCTGGCGTTCGGGCAACAGCCACACCGCCGGCGAGTGGAAAGAGGCGATGGAGGAATGCCTCGACTGGCTCGGGCCGGATCACCGCCCGTGGCTCAACCGCGGCGACATCGGCTTCGGCGGCGAGGCGATGCTGTCCTGGCACGAGGAGGCAGCCAATCGCCCGCAGTACCTCTTCAAGTTGCGTTTGACCCGCACGCTGAAACGCGCGATGGCGTCAGTCCCGGAGGAGGCCTGGCAGGGAGAATCGGCCCATGGCGTCCTGCAGGTGGCCGAGGCGAAGGTGAAGCTTTCGGGGTGGAGTCGGGAGCGGCGGGTGATCTTCGGGCGGCGTCTGCAAGGAGTGATTCCGGCGAAAGAAGCGGGTGCATTCTGGGACGTGGTCAAGCACGAGTACGAGGCCTACGTGACCGACCTCGAACCGGACGAGGCAAATGCATGGCAAATCGTGGACCTCTATCGCCAGCGCGCGGACGCGGAGAACGTCTTCGACGAGTTGAAGAACCACTGGGGCTTCGGCGGATTTTGCTGCAAGGACAGGGTCGCCACGGAGATGGCGGCGCGGCTGCTCCTCCTGACGTACAACCTGTGGAACCTCTTCCTGCGGCTGCTGGAGCCCGCGCGGCACGTGGAGGCGTTCCAGGCGCGGCGGTGGTTTCTGCTGATCGCGGCACGGATGGTGAAAAGCGGCGGTTCGCGGACGGTGAAGATCTCCGTGGCCGACGACTGGCGGCGTGTCATAACGGACGGATACCGAAGAGTTTGCCAGTGGCTCTCGGCAACTGCGCCGCAGTTGGGTTCGGCCGGCGGATTCCCTCGCCTCGCCACCCCCGACTGCGGGCCAGCACCGCCGTGATGCCGCTTTTTGTGGCACAACCTAAGGCGCATTTGTCTGATTCAACTGCGGAATTTAGGTT
>CAZDBC010000765.1:0-1302 GCA_964503295.1 uncultured Kiloniellaceae bacterium
AACTCATTATCAACAATCTGACCGTTTTGGAGACCGCTAAAATCTACCAGATAGGTCAGGGCCATGGCGCTGCCGCAGTATAAGCCTGAAAATAAGCCTGCGAGCACCAGCACTATGAGCCTCTTCTTCATAAAACAACCCTCCCTTTTCGCTAGGGCTAATTTCCCCATTGAGTACCTGCAACACTGTTCAATCCGCGTTCTATAGAACGACTCCCTCGTCGCTGGTACCTGCTTTCCACTAAAAGCCATGATGACACCATTAACGGATATTGTCAACATTTTTTTCTTAGGTATGTCCTTGATTTTTAATAAAAAACAACACAAAAGGCCATACTTTTATATTGCCGCGGCTGTTCACGAAGATGGTCAATTTTGTATTAAATTTTGTTATTGAATTGATTTAATGAACTCCTTCGGTTTGGAGAAATTTTGATGAATACAATTGCCTGCTGCCCATACAAGACTGAATGTTCTAATAAGGACTTTGATAATAGTCGGTAAGAAAAGAGTCGTCGGTCCCGGAAAACGGTTTTTGGCAGGGGATAGAAAATCTTGGTAAGGGGATAGGGCCTAAAAGATTGTTGGTGTTAACTGGGAATTTCAGAAGCAGTAAATTCAGACTAAAACAAGACTTAGCTGCTACCAGCTAAGTCTTGTTATTATAGGCGGAGCAGGGCTTGAACCTACGACATCCGGCTTGTAAGGCCGGCGCTCTCCCAGCTGAGCTATCCGCCCATTGTATGTTCTCGGTTAACCGTTGTTTCCTCTGGTTTAAGTTCTTTTCTTGAACGGTAAACAGTGCACGGACAACAAGCGGCATCACCGCATTCTAATGTGAAACGACATCTCCTACTGATTCATCGTGGGACTTGAAGAAATCCGCCGGTGGTTCGGGGGGCTTTTTGAGGAAGGAGTCAGGGTCCTCCAGAATAAGCGCCTGCCGGAGTACTTCGTCTGCATGTTCCACCAGCGAAATTTCTATATCGTTTTTTACACGATTTGGAATTTCTTTCAAGTCCTTTTCGTTTTCTTTTGGAATAATTACCTTCTTCACGTTTCCGCGATGGGCGGCAATCATTTTTTCCTTGAGTCCGCCGATGGGAAGGACCTTACCGCGCAGGGTGATTTCCCCGGTCATGGCAACGTCTTTTCGTACGGCTTTTTTAGTTACGGCAGAAACCAGTGACGTAGCCATGGCAATGCCTGCCGATGGGCCGTCCTTGGGAATGGCGCCCTCAGGAACGTGAATGTGAATGTCTACGTGCTGGAAGAAATCCTTTTCCAGTCCCAGAAGTTCACC
>CAZDBC010000765.1:1312-1639 GCA_964503295.1 uncultured Kiloniellaceae bacterium
AAATGATACTGCAGGAAAAGCCAATAAACAAAACGAAGAGCCTGGGCCGACTCCTGCATGACATCGCCGAGCTTTCCGGTAAGAACCAGTTTCCCCTTCCCGGACATGAGGGTGACTTCTATGGAAAGCAATTCGCCTCCCGCATCGGTCCAGGCCAACCCCGTGGTCATGCCTACCTCGTCCTTTTCTTCGGTAATGCCGTAGCGGAATTTGTAAACGCCGAGGTACTTGGAGATACTCTGGGCCGTGACCTGAATAGATGTATCCTTCCCTTTCTTAGCGACCTCTTTGGCCACCTTGCGGCAAATAGAGGCGATTTCGCGCTCG
>CAZDBC010000766.1:0-1634 GCA_964503295.1 uncultured Kiloniellaceae bacterium
TTCCACGATACGGTCGACATCGAGACCCTCGAAGACGTAGAGCGCATGCGCAAGGTCGTAGAGATCGCGCCCCTTATGGCGCTGCAGCAGCGCGCGCAGCTTGGTCGCCAGCATTTCTTCCCGGGAGAATGTTGGAATCGCCGCCTCGCCGGAGAACCACGGGTTCACGACCTCGAGCGGCAAGGCCGTTGGCGCATCGAATGCCTCGGTCTCGCGCGTGTTAATCTCGATCTTGAGCCGGATCGGCACGCCGCTGCCGTCCTCCGCTTCGGCCCGAAAGCGGAACTTCGGCGCGACGGGGCTCTGGTCGAATTGCGCGCGCCCGAGCCACGGTTCCAGAACGACGCGCAACTGATCGAGGATCGGACCGATCGGACCGGCAGACGTGCGAACCAGGTCGATGTCCTCCGAGTAACGCAGCGGTTCCGGAAAGTGCAGCTTGTTGAGCGCCGTGCCGCCGCGAAACCGCAACGCATCGCGCAGCATGTCATCCGAGAAGATCTCGACAAGCGCGCGGCTGATGATGAGATCCTGCTCGACCTGCCGCTGATCCGCCCAGGGGACGACATTGCCCCAGGCGACAATGTTCTGCGCCGGAATCATTCGTCGACCTCCGGTGCGCGCCGCACGACCACCCGCCATCGGGCATCGCGCTCCTGGGGCTCGGGTGCAAAATCCGGGTCCCGGGCTTCCTGGCGATCGAGCTCGGTCCAGGACGCCATTCCCCGCTTTTGCAGCGCGCTTAGCATGGGGCCGGTCAGAGCGTCATGCCCGAGACGATCCAACAGATGCCCGAGACGTTGAACGACCGGGCGCTCCACCGTGACGGACAGGGCGGCGAGCTGATCGGCATCGATCTTCTGGCCAAGGTCGGAGAGCACCGTGGCGACATTGTCGATTCCGGCGGAGGCCTGCGGATAGCGCAGCAGATCGAGAGCGGTGAGCGCGGCCGACGAGATCTTCATCGTGCCGGTATCGGTCTTGCGATCCTCGATCCCCGCCGCGACTGCCTCCGTATCTTTGCGGAAGTAAAAGACGATCAGGTTGCGACCGGCGCGGATCTTTGGAAGGCGTTTGGTCGAGACGACCTGGAACTCCATGACCGCCTGATGCGTCGCCCCATGCAGTTCCGCAGCCTTGAGGAGCCCGACATAGTACGCTTGGCCCTCGTAGCGCATGAGCCCATCAATGTACCAGGCCGGTGGCGGCGCGCCCCACGACGCAAATTGCGGGGGAACGACAACGTAAAAGCCCTGCCGCGGGCTCAGTAGCGCCTTGCGGCGCTGCAGCCGCTCGGCGGAGTCCAGAAACGCACCGCGCCCGACACCCAAAGACTGCTCAGCCTCCTCGGCCGTGAAGATCGTCCGGCCCATAGAGAGAAGGCTGCTGACATAGCTTGACAGAGTTGAGCGCTGATCGTGAACCATGCTTCGTTATCCGCTTTTAGAGCGGATTTTTCAATATGATTTTGTCACTCAGTTCAATCCAAACCCAGATATCCGCACTAAGCACGGAAATTCAGACATGATTTGCAAAACCGCAATCTAGGCAGGACCAACGACAGACCCCTTCTCCGTGGTGTCTCCTTCGGGCCGGGCTGTCGGCGAAGCGGAAGCCCCTGACGGGTCTTCCCC
>CAZDBC010000767.1:0-1632 GCA_964503295.1 uncultured Kiloniellaceae bacterium
GGACGACCTCCATCTCGTACTCCTTCCAGCCGAGCACCGACTGCTCGATCAGCACCTCGTGGGTCGGCGAGGCGCGCAGGCCGCCCTTGACGATCTCCTCGAACTCGTCGCGGTTGTAGGCGATGCCACCGCCAGTGCCGCCGAGAGTGAAGGAGGGCCGCACGATGGTCGGCAGGCCGACCTCGGGCAGGGCGGTCAGCGCCTCCTCGAAGCTGCGCACCAGGCGCGAGACCGGCGACTTGAGGCCGATGCGGTCCATCGCCTCGCGGAACAGCTGGCGGTCCTCGGCCTTGTCGATGACCTCGGCGCGCGCACCGATCATTTCGCAGCCAAAGCGCTCGAGCACGCCGTCGCGCGCGAGACTGAGGCCGGTGTTGAGCGCGGTCTGGCCGCCCATGGTGGGCAGCAGGGCATCCGGCCGCTCGCGCTCGATGATCTTGGCCACGACCTCGGGCGTGATCGGCTCGACGTAGGTGGCGTCGGCCATGGCCGGGTCGGTCATGATGGTCGCCGGATTGGAATTGACCAGGATGACCCGGTAGCCCTCCTCCTTGAGCGCCTTGCAGGCCTGGGCGCCGGAGTAGTCGAATTCGCAGGCCTGGCCGATGATGATGGGCCCGGCGCCGATGATCAGGATCGATTCGATGTCGCTGCGCTTGGGCATGGGATCAGCGGCCGGCCTTGCTCGCCTCGATCGCCTGCACGAAGCGCTCGAAGAGATAGTGGCTGTCGTGCGGGCCGGGCGAGGCTTCCGGATGGTACTGCACCGAGAACACCGGCCGGTCCTTCAGCGCCAAACCCTCGTTGGAACGGTCGAACAGCGAGACGTGGGTCTCGACGACGCCGTCGGGGAAGCTCTCGGGGCGCACCACGAAGCCGTGGTTCTGGCTGGTGATCTCGACCCGGCCACTGGTCAGGTCCTTGACCGGATGATTGCCGCCGCGGTGACCCAGATGCATCTTCTCCGTACGCGCGCCGAGCGCCAGGGCGAGGAGCTGGTGCCCCAGGCAGATGCCGAACAGCGGCAGGCCGCTGTCGAGCAGTTTCCGCACGGTGGGCACGGCGTACTGCCCGGTCGCCGCCGGGTCGCCGGGCCCGTTGGCCAGGAAGATGCCGTCCGGGCGGTGGCCGAGCACGTCCTCGGGGCTGGCGGTCGCCGGCACCACCGTGACCTCGCAGCCCAGCGAGGCGAGCGCGCGCAGGATGTTGCGCTTTGCCCCGTAGTCGATGGCCACCACGCGATGCTTCGGCGCGGCGAGTTCGCCGTAACCCTGGCCCGGCTCCCAGCGCGTCTGGCGCCACTGGTAGGTCTGCCGGCAGCTCACCTCCCTGGCCAGGTCCATGCCCTCCAGCCCGGGCCAGGCCGCCGCCTCGGCGCGCAGGGCCTCGAGGTCGAAGCCGCCGTCGGGGGCGTGTACCAGCGCCCCCTGGGGCGCGCCGAGGTCGCGAATGCGCCGGGTCAGGACACGCGTGTCGACGCCGGCGATGCCGACCAGGTTGCGCGCGCGCAGCCAGAAGTCGAGGTCCTGCACCGCGCGCCAGTTCGACGGCGCGGTGATCTCGGCGCGCAGCACGATGCCGCGTGCGGCCGGCGTCGTGCTTTCGACGTCCTCGTCGTTGCTGCCGACATTG
>CAZDBC010000768.1:0-1628 GCA_964503295.1 uncultured Kiloniellaceae bacterium
GTGGGCGCGGCGGCGTGGGCGTGCCGCGGCCGCTCCGGTGCCGGCGGCATGGCCGACCGGCCAATGTGGCCCCGACGTCGCCGCGATGACGGCTGCGAGGTCTTCAAGAACGGCCCCATTGCCGCCGCGTCGACAGTCTGCGGGGCCGCATCGATGTACGATGATCGCGAGATCGTGTTGATACCGTGGGGAAGCGATGTTCAGCCAGTCGTCGCCGCCCGATCGCGGCCAGCCCGAGGACCCGGCGGAGACCGCCGCGGTCGACGGCTCGGCTGGCGAGCAGCAGCGGGAGATCGCGTTCGAGCGGGTCGTCGCTCGTTGTCGCGCGTTGCGCCTCTACGACGGCGACCCGGTGCCGGCCGCGGCGGCGTGCCGGGTCGAAGACGGCCGGATCGGCGTCGGGCTCGAGGCAACGGCGCCGCGCATCATCCATCTGCTCGGCCCCGGGGCCTGGTTTCGCGTCGAGGCGCGGCCCCACGGCCTCGTCCATCGCGCCGTGGGGGCGGCGGGCGTGCTCCTGATCGAGCGTGCGGAGCTTGACGCGGCGCTCCCCGCCGACGTCGCCGCGGTCGACCTGGCGCTTTTGGAGATCGAGCGCGACCGCCTCCTCGCGCTGACCGCCGCGCTCCTCGTCGCCGATCCGCGGCAGCGTCTCGCCATGCGGCTCGCGGCGCTCTGCGCCGACGTCGGTGTCGCCCATCTCGACCTCACCCAGGCGGAGCTCGCCGCCATGGCGGCGCTGTCTCGCCATACGGTGAACCGCGCCCTCGCGCGCCTGGAGGCGGACGGCATCGTCGTCAACCACTACCGCCGAATCGAGGTGCGCGACCTCGGCGCCCTGCGCGCCGTCGGCGAGCACCAGCCGGGCCGACGTCGCCACGCGCGCCGCGACTGACCGCGCCGCCAGCCGCAGGCTGCGGCCCTCAACCCGCCTTGATGCCCGACGCCGTGAGGCCGCCGTCGACGGCGTAGCATTGCCCGGTGGTGAAGCCGGCGCGGTCGGAGCAGAGAAACGCCACCGTCTCGCCGACCTCCTCCGGCGTGCCGAAGCGCTCGAGGCTCATCCGGGCGGTGAAGGCGGGCTCCGGCGCCTCCCGGGGCTGGCGTTCCGTCTTGATCGGGCCCGGCGTCACCGTGTTCACCCGGATGCCGTGGCACGCGAGCTCGAGCGCCATCGTCTGGGTGAGCGCGATGATACCCGCCTTGGAGGCGCTGTAGGCGGCCCGGCCGACCCCGCCGAAGAGGCCGGAATTCGACGAGATGTTAACGATGCGACCGGCGGTGCCGGCGGCCACCATGCGGCGCGCCGCGGCTTGGCCGCAGACGAAGTACCCGGTGAGGTTGAGCCGCACGAGCTCTTCGAAGACGGCGAGCTCCATCTCGAGAAAGGGTCGCCGTGCGGTGCTGCCGGCGTTGTTGACGAGGATCGCCACCGGCCCGAGCTGTCCCTCCAGCGCGTCGAGCGCGGCCTCGGCGGCGGCCGGATCGCGGACGTCCAGCGCGACGGCGATCGCCTCGCCGCCCTGGTCGGCGATCTCCCGAGCGGTGCGCTCGCCAGCCGCCGCGTCGATGTCGCCGATGGCGACCGCCGCGCCGTGGCGGGCGAGCACCCGCGCGATGCCGCGGCC
>CAZDBC010000769.1:0-1620 GCA_964503295.1 uncultured Kiloniellaceae bacterium
CTGGCCGAGCCCCGCCACCCGGGCCAGCAGATCCGCTGCCGGGCCCGGCGGCAGGCCGAATTTCTCGCCGAAATCATATGCCGCACCGCGCACCGGCAGCGCCAGGCGCACTGCCACCTCGGTGCCCGGGACCAGCCCCGCGAGCTTGTTCAGTTCGCGCTCGCAATCCACCGACCACGAGGCCACGCCCAGCGCCTGCGCCGTGGCCACCTCCTCGCGCGAGCGAACCGGGTTGTTGTAATGCAGAACCGCCCCCGGGCAGACGGCGCGCACGGCCCGCATCTCGGCCGGGCTCGCGACATCGAAGGCGGTGATCCCGGCCGCGGCCAGATGCGCCAGCACCTCCGGCTCGGGATTGGCCTTGACGGCATAGGTCACCAGCCCGTCGAAGCCGCGGCGGAAACGCCCGGCGGTGGCGCGCAGAGTACCCGGGCAGAAATACAGCAACGGATGATCGGGCCGCTCACGGGCCAGGTGGGATTGCGGGTCGGACCAATCGGCGAAATCACGCATGGGTCGGGGCCTTTCTGCTCGGTGTTTTCCTCAGTTTGCCGCAGAACGGCGTCGATTCTTGGTGGCAATATGGGTATTATGACGGTAATTTTCGTCATTTTGGGAATGTTCATATGCAGATCGACGAAACGGATCGCGCTCTTCTGGCGCTGCTGGCCGAGAATGCCCGGCTGCCGGTGGCCACGCTGGCGCGGCGGCTGGATCTGGCGCGCACCACCGTGCAGGCACGTCTGGAGCGGCTGGAGCGTTCGGGCGTCATTGCCGGCTACACGCTGCGGCTGAGCCCGGAGGCACGGGCGCCGCTGCGTGCCACGGCACTGGTCAGCATCGAGCCGCGCTCGGGCCCAGCGGTGCTGGCGCGGCTCAAGTCGCTGCCCGAGGTGCGGCGGGTGCACACCACCTCGGGGCGCTTCGACCTGATCGTCACCATCGAGGCCGAGAGCACCGAGGCGCTCGACGCCACGCTCGACCGGATCGGCGAGGCGCGCGGCGTGCGCGGATCGGAAAGCCTCATCCATCTCTCGACCAAGCTCGACCGCGGACCCTGAACGCGCGGCCTTGCACCATGACCGCTCTTGCCCGATGCTTGCCTTTCGATGACGAGCAAGACAGGAGACCGCGGCATGGACAAGGTCAGCTTCACCCGGATGAAGGACGGCACCAAGGAGGATTACGAATTCCTCACCGCGCACGAGATCGACCACACCCGCCACACCGCGCAGAGGCTGCTGACCGCGCTGGTGGACCTGGATCAGAGCCTCTCGGGCTATCAGATCACCCGGTTGGGCCACTCGCTGCAATCGGCCACCCGGGCCTGGCGTGACGGGGCGGATACCGATTGGGTCGTCGCGGCGCTGCTGCACGAGGTCGCGCACGGCTACGTCGCCTTTCGCCTGGGCGACCCGACGGCCAAGGCGCGCGGCCGGCTCAGCCTGAACCCGATCCGGCACATCGATCCGGTCGGCACGGTGGTCCTGCCGGCAGTGCTTGCGTTCGTGGGCGCGCCGGTGTTCGGCTTCGCCAAGCCCGTGCCGGTCCAGCCCGGCTACTTCCGCAACCCCTACCAGGGCATGATGCGCGTGGCCGTGGCCGGGCCGCTCACCAACT
>CAZDBC010000770.1:0-1617 GCA_964503295.1 uncultured Kiloniellaceae bacterium
CGAGGCCGACCGCAGCGGGAAGGGGATCGGAGACATGGCTGGTGTAGTAGGTGAAGCCGGCCGCGTGCGCCTTCTCCTCCAGCTCGTCCGAGGTGATGGTGGCGGCGAGCGGCAGGCCGCCGCCGAGCGTCTTGGAGACCGTCATGATGTCGGGCGTGACGCCCACCTGCTCGGCGGCGAAGCGCGCGCCGAGCCGGCCGAAAGCGGTCTGCGCCTCGTCGTAGATGAGCAGCAGCCCGCGCGCGTCGCAGGCTTCGCGCAGGGCCGGGAAGTAGCCCTCCGGCGGCACCACCACGCCGCCGGCCGAGATCACCGGCTCGGCGATCACGGCGGCCGGGGCACCGTCGCTGGCCATGTCGTAGAGCTTGAGGCCGACGCGCAGGCAGGTCATGTCGCAGGCGTCGCGGCAGTGCTCGACCGGGCAGCGGTAGGCGTTGGGCTCGGGCAGGACGTGCACGCCCGGCGCCTTCGGCCCGTAGCCGCGCCGGTCGCTGGCGAAGGAGGCGGCGGCCGCGGCGCCGGTCGTGCCGTGCCAGGAGCCGCCGAGCGCGACCACCTCCCAGCCGCCGGTCGCCAGCTTGGCGATCCTCAGCGCCGCCTCGTTCGATTCGCTGCCGGTGTTGACGAAGAGCGAACGGCGCAACGGCGGCGGCAGCCAGTCGGCCAGCTTGAGCGCGAGGCGCGCGACCGATTCGGGGATCATGCCGGAAAAGAGATGCAGCGCGCCGTCGCAGCTGTCCTTGATGGCGCGCACGATGGCCGGGTGATTGTGGCCCAGGGTCGCGCACATCTGGCCGGAGGTGAAATCGAGGATCTCGCGGCCCTCGTCATCGATCACCGTGCTGCCGCGCGCGGCATGGAACAGATTGGGGAAGCTGTCGCCGCCGTAGCGGATCAGCAGATCCTTCGCCGCCTGCCGCAGGTCCCGGTCCATCGCGCGCCCCCTTGGTCTCGTTACAACTGCTCGCCCTGCTTAGCACGCCGGCGCGAGAAACGTGCAAGCACGGCCTGGCGCGCGATCGCGCTCAGCGGCGGCCGCCGGCGATGCGCGACGCGTCGGGATGGGCGCGCAGGCGCGCCATCGCCCAGATGCCGAGCAGGGGCCCGAGCGCGAGCGGCGCGAAGGCGAGACGCCAGCCGAGAATCTCGACGAAGAGCGGCATGAGGTGGATCGTGATCAGGGTCAGCGCGAAGCCGACGGCGGTCTGCAGGGTCAGCATGGTGCCGACCAGCGTGCGCGCCGAAAGCTCGGCGATTGCGGCGGAGAACTGCGCGGAGTCGGCGATCACGGCAACGCCCCAGACGAGGCAGAGCAGGGTCAGGAGCAGAGGATCGCCGCCGAACAGCAGGCCGACCGTGGCCGCGCAGAGGCCGCTGACCGCCATCGCCGCGATCGTCAGGGTGGTGCGCCCGAGGCGGTCGGCGAGCAGCCCGGCACCGAGGCAACCGACGACCCCGACCCCGACGGTGGCGAAGGTCGCGAAGCGTGCCAGCAGCGGGGCCTCGGCCCCGCCCGGTGCGAGCTGGAAGCTGGCGTGCAGGAAGGCGCCGACCCAGGCCCACATGGCATAGAGTTCCCACATGTGGCCGAAGTAGCCGAGGTTGGCGAGACGGATC
>CAZDBC010000771.1:0-1617 GCA_964503295.1 uncultured Kiloniellaceae bacterium
TACCGCGACCTTAACGATCTGGGCCCCGGCGACATCCTGCGCCTCTCGCCCCTGCTGCGCCGCGCGGTCAACGCGGCGGTCGAGGTGGTCCATCCCGAGGATCCGACAATTCGCGGGGTGTCGCACGTGCTCTGGTGCGGGCGTCCGAAGCATCCGGACGCCCACGCACGCAACGCCGTCTTCTACGGCGACAAGGCGATCGACCGCAGCCCCTGCGGCACCGGCACCTCGGCGCGCATGGCCCAGCTGGCCGCGCGGGGGGAACTCAAGCCGGGCGACGACTTCGTCCACGAGAGCATCATCGGCAGCCTGTTCCGGGGACGGGTCGAAGCGGCGAGCACGATCGGCAACCAGGCCGGCATCGTGCCTTCGATCGAGGGCTGGGCCCGGATCACCGGCTACAACTCCATCCTGATCGAGCCGCGCGATCCCTACGCGCACGGCTTCCAGCTGGTCTGAGGCCCGGCTCCGGCCAGGCGGCGGGCCGTCAAGTGACTGACTGATCACGAAAATTTGCACGGTGTGCGGTGCGTTTGGCCTGGCCGGAAGGATCTTTGCACTTATGTGACAAGTATCACCGCCGCTGTGCCCGGCCGGGCGTAGAAGGCGGGCCGGCATTTGCCCTGGAGAAAGGGATCAGTCATGAAGTTCGCCACGCTGAGCCTCGCGGCGCTGCTGCTGGCGGCGCCGCTGCCGGCCCTGGCGGCCGACGGCGGCGTACCGCCTGAATCGGAACGCCGCCCGGCGCCGGCCGCCCCGGTCGGCTTTGGCCAGGCGGCGCCGAGTGGCCAAGTCGCCGTCGAGGGCGTCGTCGTCCAGGTCTGGGAGGACGAGATCCTGCTGCGCGGCCTGGCCAGAAGTTATCTTGTCGATCTTTGGCCGCGTTCCGCCTATGAGCTCGATATTCGGCCGGGGGAACGGCTGCGCGTCGTGGGCATGCGCGACGAAGAGAGCCTGATCGCCGTCCGGCTCCTGCGCGAGGACGGCTCCGAGGTCACCCTCGAGGCCTTCTGACTCCCGCCCGGACCCCGCGCGGTCCGCGGCCTGGACGGGAGGTCTCAGGCCGCCTCACCGCTCCGACCGGGTGGGGCGCTCGACCGAGAAATCGGGGAGACGGGGCAGGCCATCGTCGATGTGCAGCCAGGGCAGTCGCTCCTGATCCCAGGCGTGGCGTTGCGGCCGCAGACGCTCCGGCGCATCCAGGATCCCGGCGTGGACATAGATCCATCCGGGCAGGCGGGCGTCGAGGTAGCCGATCCGGCTGCCGCAATCCGGGCAGAATGGCCGATCGATTCCCGGGCTGGAGTTGAAGCTCCGCGGCCGGGCGCGCGAATAGGTCAGAGCCGCCGTACGGAAGCCCGCAAAGAGGCTGACCGGCCCGCCGGTCGCCCGCCGGCAGGTCCCGCAGTGGCAGAAGGAGACGACGGTCGGGCCCTCGGTCAGTCGGAGTTCGACCGCCCCGCACAGGCAGCGGCCGCTCCAGATCTCGGTCGCGGCCACGCCGGCCCGCCTAGGCTGCCTTGGTTGTTGGCCGGGTCTCGATGGCGCTCTGGATGATTCCGGCGATGCGCTCGCGCTCGGCGCCGCTGACGGCGAGCCGCGGCGCGCGGACGTTCT
>CAZDBC010000772.1:0-1615 GCA_964503295.1 uncultured Kiloniellaceae bacterium
AGCGCGCGCAGGCGCGCCGTGGACTGCTGCGGATCGGGGCGGGTGCTGCGGTTCGACATGCGCGCGCAGCCTAGCCGCCGGAGCTTGACGTTTTCTTAATCGCCGCCCCCGCTACCGGCCCTGCCCGGTGCCGGTCGGCCCGCCCTCAGATGCGTTCCGACAGCCAGATCGCCAGGCGCGAGCCGCCCTTGATGGCCGCGCTCAATAGGCCGTAGCCCGCTGCCTGCTCGGCTTCGTTCTCGAGGCCGATGTCACGGTGCTCCAACTCCTCGGCACGGAAACGTTCGATGGTCGCGCGCAGATCCCATTCGTCGTCGCCGAGCGCGGCCTCCTGGCTGGCGTAGTGCTCGTCGATGACCTCCTCGACCGCGACGGTGCAGGCCATGGCCGCGCGCTCGCCCATCAGCGCGGTCGAGGCGCCGAGGGCAAAGCCGGCCACATGCCACAGGGGCTGCAGCAGGGTCGGCCGGACGCGGCGATCGGCGACCAGCCGGTCGAAGGTCTCCAGATGGCGCAGCTCCTGCTCGTACATGTGGCGCAGCAGGTTGCCCTTGGGGCCGTGGCCGAGCACCGCAAGCTGGCCTTCGTAGATGCGCCGGGCGCCGTACTCGCCCGCCTGGTCGACCCGGATCATGCGCGCGAGCAGCTCCTCGGCGGTCGGCTCGCCGGGCCGGCGCGGATCGCCGGTGCGGCGCGCGGCCGCGCCGTCTTGCGCCGGCGCCGGCGCGGCATCGGCCGGATCCCGGCTGTGGCTGGCTTCGGTCATCTCTTGCTCCCTTCTGCGTTAAACGCGGCGCCGGCGCGGCCGGTTCGCCCGATGCCGGCGCGCCAGGCGACGCCGAGACAGGCGGCGGCGAAGACGATCGACGCGAGCGCGTTCCAGCCGGCGAACGACAGTCCCAGCAGCGACCAGGGAATGCGGTCGCAAGGCACGAAGGGCGTCTCCAGGAGCTGCTGGCGCAACTGCTCGACCGTGGCGTTCGGGTCGATCGCCGGGGCGTGGCAGGCGGCGGTGCCGCGCCACCAGTGCTGCTCGACGCCGACATGGAAGACGGCGAGGCCGGCGCCGGCCAGAAAGACGATGCCGCCCAGCCCGACCAGGGCGCGCTGCGCGCCGGGGCGGCTGCCGGCCAGAGCCGCGGCGGCGCCGACGGCGAAGGCCACGCCGTAGACCCAGCGCTGATAGATGCACAGGACGCAAGGGGCGAGGCCGCCCCAGTACTGGGACGCCAGCGCGATGGTCAGGGCGGCCGCGCTCACGCCCATGATCAGCCAGGGCGCAAGGCGCAGGGCGGTTGTGCGGTCGAGGAACGCAGGCGACATCAATTTTGATATAGGCCAAGCGGCCGCCGGCTGCCAGCGCGGGAGGGCGCCGGCCCCCGCGCGCGACCGGTCACAGCAGGTAGCGCGCGACCAGGAAGCCGCCGAACAGCAGAACGAAGAACAGCGTGGTCAGCAGCGGCAGGTGGCGCTCGATGAAGTCGCGGATCGGCGGCCCGAACTTCCACAAGAGCGCGGCGAGCAGGAAGAAGCGGGCGCCGCGCGCCAACAGGGAGGCGACCAAGAACACGGTGAGGTCGAGGCCGGTGACCCCGCTGGCGATGGTGATGACCTT
>CAZDBC010000773.1:0-1612 GCA_964503295.1 uncultured Kiloniellaceae bacterium
CTGCCACGGCTCGGTGCGCGCCGGGCGCCGGCTCTCGGCCGAGGAGATGAACGCCCTCCTGCGCGAGATGGAGGCGACACCGCACAGCGGTCAGTGCAATCATGGCCGCCCGACCTATGTCGAACTGAAGCTGTCGGATATCGAAAAGCTGTTCGGGCGCCGGTGATCCGGCCCGCGCGGCCGTCCGCGAGAGCCGTTCATGCGCCTGCTGTTCGCCTGCATCTTCCTCGACCTGCTCGGCTTCGGCATCATCATCCCGCTGCTGCCCTTCATGGCGCTGCAGCTGGGTGCTGACGCCCAGCAGGTGACCCTGCTGATCGCCGTCTACTCCCTCAGCCAGCTCGTCATGCTGCCGCTCTGGGGGCGAATCAGCGACCGCTGGGGGCGCCGGCCGGTGCTGCTCGTCGGCTTCGCCGGCATCCTGGGCGCCTTCCTCTTGCTCGCTTTCGCCGATGCGCTCTGGATGCTCTTCCTGGCGCGCGTCCTGGCCGGCGCGCTGAGCGGCGACCTGGCGGCGGCGCCGGCCTACGTCGCCGACATCACCCCGCCCGAACGGCGCGCCCGCGGCATGGGCCTGCTCGGCGCCGCCTTCGGGCTCGCCTTCGTGTTCGGGCCGGCGATCGGCGGCCTGCTCGCCGGCGACGACCCGGCGACTGCCGACTACCGCCTGCCCTGCCTGCTGGCCGCCGGCCTGGCGGCCGCGGTTCTGGTCGCGGGATTTCTGTTCCTGCCGGAATCGCGCAGCCCCCAGGCCGCCGCTCAGGCCGCGGCCCGCCCCCCCGCCGCCACCCTGCGCGGCTGGCTGACTCAGCTCGGCTATCCGCACATCGCCCTGATCACCGCGATCCTGTTCCTGGTCGGTGCGGTTTTCTCAGGGATGGAGTCGACTCTCGCCCTGTGGGGCGCGGCCGTGCTCGACTGGGGGCCGCGCCAAGTCGGCTACGTCTTCGTTTACGCCGGCGTGGTCGCCATCGTCTTCCAGGCCGGACTGGTCGGGCCGGCGACCCGGCGCTTCGGCGAGGCGCGGGTGGTGGTCGGCGCGGCGGTCCTGCTCGGCCTCGGCCTGCTGGTGCTGGCCCAGGCGGCGGCTCTGCCGCTCCTGCTCGTGGCGGTCGGCTGTCTGGCCGCCGGCTTCGGGCTCGGCAACCCGGCACTGCAGTCGCTGATCTCGCGGCTCAGCGGCGCCGAGCGCACGGGCGGCGCGCTCGGGCTGGGGCAGGCGACCAGCAGCCTCGCCCGGGTCGTCGGCTCGGTAACGGCCGGCTGGCTGTTCCAGAACCTCGGACCGAGCTGGCCCTACCTCGTCGGAAGCGGGCTGATGGTCGTGGCCATCGCTCTGGCCGAGCGTTTGCGACGCCGGATTCCCTTGCGGCCGCGGCCCGAGCCGGCGGCGGCCGACTAATCGCGCGTCCCGGCGCTCCGGCGCAGGAAGCAGAGCTGGCCGCGGCCGTAGCGCCGGCGCTCGAGCACGGCGAAACCGGGCGGCGGCTCGAAGGCCTCGCGCGCGCCCAGCTCGACGACGGCGAGCGCCTCGCCGCCCAGCCAGCCGGCGGCGGCCAGCGCCTGCAGGGCCGGTCCCGCCAGGTCCTCGCCGTAGGGCGGATCCATCAGC
>CAZDBC010000774.1:0-1610 GCA_964503295.1 uncultured Kiloniellaceae bacterium
CACCGGCTTCGTCAACACCCAGAACCAGCATGTCATCAAAACCATCTACCACCAAATCCCCTCCCCAAAGGCGGTCGTCGCCGTCGGCGTCTGCGCCGCCACCGGCAACGTCTTCAAAAACTGCTACAACACCATCGGCGGCATCGACAAGGTCATCCCCGTGGACGTCTACGTCCCCGGTTGCGCCGCCCGGCCCGAGGCGATCATCGACGGCGTGGTCAAGGCCCTCGGCGTCCTCGAAAGCCGCTCCGCCATCGAGCGACGCCCCCCCCGCTACGGCGAGGGCAAACTCCATCCTCACCTGGAACACGAGCGACCCGACCCCAAGGAGACCGCCAAGGCATGATGGAAACACCCACCCCACAATCCCAGGCCAGGGAAATCCTCGCGGTCGACAAGCAGGAGCTGCTCGAACGCGTCGACGAGGCCGTCCGCGACGGCCGACGACTCGTCCAGATCGGTTGCACCCAGATCGGCGACCAGTTCCAAATCGACTACTCCTTTGACCACGAGGGTTCCTTCCTCAACTTCCGGGTCATGATCCCCGCCGACCATCCAGCGCTGCCCACCATCTCAAAGGCCTGCTTCAACGCTTTCCCCTATGAAAACGAAATCCGCGAGCTTTTCGGAATCCGCATCGACGGCATCGCCGTCGACTACGCCGGCAAGTTCTACCGCAAGGCCAAGGAACGCCCCTTCTTCAGCGAAGTCGAGGTCACCCGCGCCCGCAACGCCAAATCACCCCCGCCCGACTTGGACGCCCCCGCCGAACCAAATCACGCCCAAACCGCCGAACCAACTCACGCCGCCAAGGCCGCACCCGCCCCCGCTGAACCAACTCACGCCGCCGCCGCAACGACCGCGGAAAAGACCGCCGCGACCGAAAAGGCCAAACCCGCCGAGCCCGCGGACCCAACAGCCGCCGCCAAGGCCACACCCGACGCGGCGCCCCCCGGAACCAAACCCCAACCGAACAACGGGGATTTGTCATGAGCGCGAAAATCATCTTCCCATTCGGCCCCCACCACCCCGTGTTGCCGGAACCCATCCACGTGGACCTGGTGGTGGAAGGCGAGCGGGTCGTCGAGGCGTTGCCCTCGTTCGGCTTCGTCCACCGCGGACTGGAGATGCTGGTGGACAAGCACGACTTCAAACAGATGGTCCTGGTGGCGGAGCGCATCTGCGGCATCTGCAGCTTCATCCACGGCCTCGGCTACTGCCAAGGGGTGGAGGCGATCATGGGCTTGGAGGTGCCGCGGCGAGCCAAGTTCCTCAGGGTGATATGGTCGGAGCTTTCCCGAATCCACAGCCACCTGCTGTGGGCGGGACTCGCCGCCGACGCCGTCGGATTCGAGAACCTCTTCATGCACTGCTGGCGGATCCGCGAGAAAACCTTGGACATCTTCGAAGCCACCACCGGCGGCCGGGTCATCTTCGGCGCCTGCAAGGTCGGCGGCGCCAGAAAGGACATCGACAACGACCAGCTACAAACCATCCTCAAAAAAATCCCCGAGCTGAAGAAGGACTGCCAATCGGTGGAGAAGTTCTTCCGCGGCGAGTACACCATGCGCAGCCGTTTCGGCGGCGTCGGCCCCCTTTCCCCCGAGGAC
>CAZDBC010000775.1:0-778 GCA_964503295.1 uncultured Kiloniellaceae bacterium
TCGCCCTCGCCTTCGCGCTCATGCTGCTCGGCCGCTCGGACAACGTACTCGTCGAGCGGGCGCGCATCGCCCTGACCGACGCGGTCGCCCCTGTCCTCGATCTGGCGGCGCGACCGGTCGACACCGTGACCGACGCCATCGAGCACGCTCAGGCGCTTGCCGACCTGCGCGCCGAGAACGCGCGTCTCAAGTCCCAGAACCAGCGCCTGCTCGAGTGGCAGGCGGTCGCGCAGCGGCTGGAGGCGGAGAACGAGCGTCTGCGTCAACTGGCCAACATGCAGCCGGATCCCGCGATTCGTTATGTCACGGCACGGGCCATCGGCGACGTGGGCGGCACCTTCGTCCGCTCGGTTCTGGTCACGGCCGGCGCCGAGCAGGGCGTGCGCAAGGGACAGGCGGCAATCACCGGCGAGGGTCTGGCTGGACGGGTCGCGGAGGTCGGCCGCAGGGCATCGCGCATCCTGTTGATCACGGACATGAACAGCCGCGTGCCCGTGCTGGTCGGCGCGGCGCGCGACCGCGCGGTGCTCGGCGGCGACAATACCCGTTTGCCGAGGCTGCTTTATCTGGGGCCGAATGCTCAGGTGCAGGTCGGCGACCGGGTCGTTACATCCGGCCATGGCGGGGCCTTCCCGCCGGGACTCGCCGTCGGCGTGGTGTCGGCGGTTGGCGAGGACGGTGTCCGCGTGCAGCCCATGGTGGATTGGAGCCACCTGGAGCTGCTGCGCCTGGTCGACTACGGTCTACCGGGAATCTTGGAGGACGTCGCGCCGGTCGC
>CAZDBC010000775.1:788-1608 GCA_964503295.1 uncultured Kiloniellaceae bacterium
GCGGAGCGCCGCTGACCGGGCAATGATCCGAAACGGAGCATGACGGCGTGAACAGGTCGATCTGGCAACGCATGGACGGCGCGGCCCGGGGGCTTGCGCCCTTCACGATGACCCTGCTTCTGGTGATCGTGGGGATGCTGCCCTGGGGCCTGCCGTCGCTTTCGCCCGTGCTGCCGTCGGTCGCCCTGATCGCCGTCTACTACTGGAGCGTCCACCGGCCCGAGCTCATGCCGCTGTGGGCGGTCTTCGTGATCGGACTGTTCCAGGATCTGATGCACGGAGGGGCGCTCGGCGCAGGGATCATCATGCTGCTGTCGGTCCAGCTTATCGTCACGCGCCAGCATCGTTTCTTCGCCAGCGCATCCTTCATGCTGATCTGGAGCGTCTTCATCCTGCTGGCGGCCGCCGCGTTCCTGCTCTACTGGTTCCTGTCGTGCATCGGCCTGTGGCTGCTGCTCGACACCCGGCCGGCGGCCTTCCAGTACCTGACGACGATCGCCGCCTATCCCTGCTTCGCCTGGCTGTTCGCCCAGGCGCAGCGCGTGCTTCTGCGATAACGTCGGTCTCGCCATGCCCCTGGTGCACGACGACAACTCGCGCTTCAAGACCTTCTCGCGGCGCAGCCTGCTGCTCGCCGGCGGTCAGGCGATGCTGCTCGCGGGACTGGCCGGGCGCATGTACTACCTGCAGGTCGTCGAGGCCGATCGATTCAAGACGCTGGCCGAGGACAACCGGATCAACCTGCGCCTCCTGCCGCCGCCGCGCGGGCGCATTCTCGACCGCTTCGGCTTGCCGCTCGCGGACAACCGGCAGAATTTCC
>CAZDBC010000776.1:0-1608 GCA_964503295.1 uncultured Kiloniellaceae bacterium
GGCGGCGACTGAGCTGGCTTCAACCGCCGCGCCGGCGAAGAGATCTTCCGTGGCGGATGTTTTCTCATAAATGAAAAGAAATCGCCGCCGTTTCTCCAAATTGAGAATCGGCGGTCGGTCTTGACCGGAGATGAAAAAAAACGCTTGGAAAAAAATGATTCGCCTCGGCGGCGAACGCGGGCAATCGATCGTGGAGAGCACGGTGTGCATGTTGCTCATTTGCCTGGTGTTGTTCGGTTTGTTGCAGGTGTTCCACCTGTACGTGGCGAAGTTGATTTACGGTTACAGCGCCTTCACGGCCGCCCGTTCGGGCGCGGTGGGTTTCGCCGACTATCTGGTGGAGCGCAGCGCCCGGGTGGCGTCCATCGGGGCGGCGGGCAACATGACCGCTCCGGAAGGCTTGGCGAACACCGCCGGCCCCATCAGTCAGCTCGGTTTCGAGCGGGTGCGGGTGCCCGAGTACATCCAAGGCAAGCAGCACTTGAACTACGAGCATTGGCCGCACATCTACGGTCAGATTCCGGTGTACAACTCGGAGGAATCCCACACCCGGCTGGGTTGCGACTATCCCTTGGAACTGCCGATGCGCGAGGCGTTCACCAAGGAGGATTCCGTGGATGTCCACGGTGAGGCTTCGGTGGCCAACTACTCGTTCGACTACCTCAACTGATGCGGAACGTCCGCAAGCGACACTCCGCCTTCGGCCACCGTTCCTTGCTTCGCGACGAAGCGGCGGACCGCCTTCAACCGTGGAAATCTAAAGTTTTAGTGAGGCTCGTTTCCTGCTGAAAAAACAGGTAGATGCCGCTTAGGCGCTAATCGGTGGCGCGCCTTCGATATCCGCCGGGGCTCGGAACGCGGTGGATTAAATTTCTCCCGCGGACGCCTGTGGCAAAGGGGAAGTTTCCTTTGTTCCGGAGGAGGGCCGCGGGAGAACTTGAAGATCCAACTTCAGCGAGGAGTCAGGAACTATGACCAATCGAAAAACCGTTCGAAGGCCGCGGCGGCGCGGACGCTCGGGGCAGACCTTGATCCTCGGCGTGCTGGCGTTGCTGGTGCTGTTGCTGGCGATCTTGTTCCTCTTCGATTTGCAGTCGGTGATCCGGGTGAAGGTCAAGAGCCAGACCGCCTCCGACGCCGCCAGTTTGGCCTCCGCCAAATGGCAGAAAAACACCTTGAACCTCATCGGCGAGTTGAACATGCTCAAGGCCAGCACCTTGCTGGTCAGCGAGATCCCGCCGCTCGGCGACGAATCGTCCGAGGGCATCACCGCCGCCTCCAAACTGCTTTCGGAAATGCAGGCCCGGGTTTCCTTCGTCGGTCCACTGGTCGGCTTCGCCGCCGCCCAGCAGGCGGCCAAGAACAACGGGTTGCCGGTGAAGGACGAGTACAACGAGGTGGTCCTGGACCACCTCGAACGCATCCGCGACGACGACATCTACGGCGAGATCGCGTTGGACCAGGAAATCCCCGGCGACCCCGACGTCGAAGGCGACGGCTACCCTTGGCGCCAACCCTACGCGGACATGCTCGAGGAAATCCACGGACAGGGCATCGCCATCGCCCCCAACACCCAGTTCTTCGGCACGCCGACCCTCTCCGGCAACG
>CAZDBC010000777.1:0-1604 GCA_964503295.1 uncultured Kiloniellaceae bacterium
CACTGCCATCCCATAGCTTTCCAGTTTGAGCGTAAGGCTATCGGGGCCCACGCTCAAGATTCTTGAAAGTGAGTTTGAACTTTCACGCTATATGAACCATGTCGCGGCCCAGGCGACCGCCCGCGGCGGCGTCAGCTGTCCCACAGCCGAGGATTTAAGGTTCAGCCTCGCTTCGAGGCGTGACGCATGTCATTCCAACCCGTCATGGAGCGATCTTTCGAGCCGCCCAGTGTCCGTCCGCTGTCCCATAACAGCCTCAAAACAACACTCCAGGCTCAAATCCCGGCAAATACACCTGTTCCGTCCGAGGCCTCGTTCGTCGAGTCAGGCATCGCTTAAGAAGTTCGTATAGATCCCCGCGGCACCACAGGGCCGCCCGGACACAGGTGAAGAGTCTGGCGAAGGATCCGGTCCATCGGGAGGCGTCCTTGATGAAGCGCAAAATGATATAGGCCAGCATGGCCGTCCAAATCTGCCAGTGGACGGCGTTTTCGGAATTACCGAGAAAATCCTTCAACTTCAGCGTTTGCTTCATCTGTTTGAAAAACACTTCGATGGCCCAGCGGCTCTTGTAGAGGTCGCAGATCGATGACGGCGCCCACTCCATGTTGTTGGTGATAAACTCCATGACCCTATCCTCTCCGTTGACTTCGACGACCGCTCGAACCAAACGAAACGTGTCGGGATAGTCCTTCGCCGTCTTGTCGTTTGTCAACCGGATGTCGGCGTCGAGAAACATGCGCGCTCCATCGGTCTCCCGCGTTGAGACGATCTCATACCGCATGCTGTCTTTTGCCCGCGTGACCCAGAATATGCCGCGCGCGGCCAAATCGTGAAGGTGACTGAATATGACATAGGCTTTGTCGCCGATCACAATCTCGCCGGCTTTCATCCCCGCGCACAGACTTCTCGCTTTGGTCGCGTCGTTCTGGGCGCCTTTTCCGAGCACCACGACCGAAGGGAGAAACGTTTGAACGTTCAGGTTCACATGGGCCTTCACGGCCGCCTTTTTCCGGCGGTGGGTCGCCCAGTTTATGCAATTGACCGCAAGTTGGATCGTGGTGGAGTCAATCGCATGGATCATCCGCTTGAAACGGCGTGGAATCCCCACGTATCCGTGGCCGTGCCCAAAGCGGGAGTTGAGACTCTTGAAATGGTCCAGGACGGACCAAAAAAGCTCTTCCGCCATCGCCGCGGACCGAACCTTGTTGGCATGCGACAATCCGTTGCGGCTTGGAGGTGTCGCCTGCCGGATGACTTTGAGGTATCCAGAGTGCAGGCGGAGTCCGTCGGCGATGTCGTTCAGGCTCAGGCAATGACCCAAGTGAGCGTAGAGCATGGAAACCACATGGCTCCATGGCGAGAAGGTGCGACTGCGTTTGTCGACTCCGTGCTTGCGGGCGAGTTTCGACACGAGATTTTGCGGTATCAGCTTGCAAACTTGGTACAGCGCGGTTAATGTTTTGCTCATCTTGGGGCATCCTTTCTCTAATTCTCGGTTGGGGTTTGGCCGCCATCACATTGGCGGCGGGATGCCCCTTCTTTTACTGCTAGCGACCCGAAAAATCAAGCGATTAAGGATTTTCTGTGGGATGCTAGTGAAA
>CAZDBC010000778.1:0-1595 GCA_964503295.1 uncultured Kiloniellaceae bacterium
CCAGGGTTTCGGCGACGCGTTGGAATTGCTGTTCGGTGAGGCCGCGGGAGCAGGGCAGGTTGAGGATTCGGCGGCGTAGCGCGGGGGCGTTTTCGATTCGGTAGGCTTGGTTTTCGAGGTAGGGTTTCTGGAGGTGGGTGAGTTCCCACAGCGGACGGGTCTGGATCTTCCTTGAAAGGAATCGTTGGATAAGCTGGTCGAGGTCGGCGCCGAGGATGTCCGGGTCGATGAGCAAGGGAGTCAGCCAGCGGTTGGCGCGGCCGTACGGGGGTTCTTCGAGAATGGAGAGCCCGGGGACGTCGGCGACGGTTTGGGCGTAGCGACGGCAGATCTGTCGTTTGCGTTCGACGATCCGGTCGATTTGTTCGATTTGGGCGAGTCCGACGGCGGATTGCAGGGCGTTGAGGCGGTAGTTGAAGCCCACCTGGTCGTGTCGGGAGTGCAGGTCGTCGGTTTTCGCCTGGGTGGCGAGATGCCGGGCTTGTTCGAGGGCGGCCTCGCTTTTCGCCAGGACCATGCCGCCGCCGCCGCAGGTGGCGATTTTATTGCCGTTGAAGGAGAGGGCGGCGAAGTCGCCGATGGTGCCGGCGTGCCTGCCGGCGAAGCGGCCGGAGACGATGGTGGAACCGAGCGATTCGGTGGCGTCCTCGACCACGGCGAGATGGTGCGTCTCGGCGATGGCGGAGATCTTCTCCATGTCGCAGATCGAGCCGTGGATGTGCACGGGAACGACGGCGCGGACGACGGCGCCGCTACGATGGTTCCGGGTTTGACGACCGTCGAAGCGGCATTCCTCGCCGAGGAAGGCGGCGAGTTTTCCGCAGTCCAGGTTGAGGTATTGGTCGCAGTCCATGAACACGGGTTCGGCCCCGAGGTAGCGGACGGCGTTGGCGGTGGCGATGAAGGTGAGGGTGGGCACGACGACCTCGTCTCCAGGCTTGACGCCGGCGAGCAACAGGCAGAGGTGGAGGGCGGCGGTTCCGTTGACGCAGGCGACGGCCCCGGGAGCGTTCAGGTAGTCGGCGACGGCGCGCTCGAAACGGCCGACGTATTCGCCGTTGGAGGATATCCAGGTTGACTCGAGGCAATCCAGCAGGTAGTCGCGTTCGTTCCCCGTGAAGGAGGGCTCGCACAAGGGGATGGGAAGCGGCGCTTCCTTGGGGGTGGTGGATCGCGCGCTCATGACGACACCTTTCTTGGCAGGTTTCCCGGGGGCGTTTACCGCGCGTTCGCTTTCACTTCGGCGTCGACGGCTTTGCGTTTGATGGTCTTGGCCTTGGACAAGCATACCTTTTCCATCGCCGCTGGATTGTGGTCCAACGGCTGTTTCACGTTCTCCACCATCGGGTCGCCCGCCACGCGTTCCGCGGTGGAATCACAACTTGGCTATAAACTTAAGATGCATGCACGAGGATTTCAAGCGTGGAAACGTCGTCGCGGCCGGGGCGAGGTCGGAGAGCCGGAAAGAGTTTGCCTGAATCATTCAAGTTAACCTGGCTTTGCGGACAATCGGGCGAAAGCGGGCGGGATGGATACGAACCTGGGCGCGGTGACATTTCGTTAAGATTCGACTTGCGATTTTCAGTTGCGCGCGC
>CAZDBC010000779.1:0-1592 GCA_964503295.1 uncultured Kiloniellaceae bacterium
AGTCGAACCCCTGACCTTCGCATTGCGAACGCGACGCTCTCCCAACTGAGCTACGGCCCCGCAACCAGAAAAGGCTCCGGCCGGGCGGCCCGGCGGGAGCGCGGCGAATATGGGTGGACGGCCGGCCCCTGTCAAGCGAGGGCGCGCGCCGCCCGCAAGCAGGCCGCGCCGGCCGCTTGTCTCGGCTCCGGGCCGTGGGTAGGCTGCCGCCCGAGTCGCACCGCGCGCAAACCACCGCGCGCGTTCGCCTGTTCACAGCCCCAGCCCGCCGGCCCGGCCCTTCGTCGGGGAGCGCGGCAGCGCCAAGGATCGCCGCCCGATGATCGTCCTCGACCCGCTGATCCGCATCCTGATCGTCACGATCGACCTCTACGTCTGGCTTGTCATCATCTCGGCGATCATGACCTGGCTGGTCCACTTCAACGTGATCAACACCTCGAACCAGATCGTCGCCACGATCGGCGAGTTCCTCTGGCGCATCACCGAGCCGGCGATCCGGCCGATCCGCCGCTTCATGCCCAACCTGGGCGGCATCGACATCTCGCCGGTGATCCTGATCCTGCTGCTCTATTTCCTGCAGATGGTGCTCGGCAACGTCCTGTTCTCGCTGCGCAGCGGTGGCTACTGACGACCTGCCCTACCGGACCACGGCCGAGGGTCTGCGGGTCGAGCTGCGCGTCCAGCCGGGCGCCGGCCGCGCGGGGCTCGACGGCCTCGCCCGCCTCGACGACGGGCAGGTGGTGGTCAAGGCGCGGGTCAGCGCGCCGGCCGAGGGCGGCAAGGCCAACGCCGCGCTGTTGAAGCTGCTGTCGCGGGAATGGAAGCTGCCGAAGGGCAGCCTGTCGATCGCGCGCGGCGCGACCGGCCGGCGCAAGGCGGTCGCCGTCGCCGGGGACCCGGCCGCGCTCGCCGCGCGCCTGCGGGACTGGTGCGCGAAGCAGTCGCCGGCCTGACGGCGCGTCGGCTCGCGCAGTTACGTCGCAGGAGCGCGCAAGGACGGCGGTTACGGACTGGCCGGCGGGCGGCGCGCTTGGCACAAGGCGGAGGACTCATGGCCCGGCGGGCTCGGGATGAGGCGGAACAACGGGCCTCACACTGAGCTCGTCGAAGTGCGAGGCCCGACTTGGCCGGCGCTCTCGGCCTCGTCCTTCGACGGGCTCAGGACGAGGCGGTAGATGTCGTCACGTGGAGCCCGTCGAGACTGCTTTTCCGGGAGGTGCCGCGATGGAAGGAAACGTCATGAGCCGGGCGGAGCTGATCGACGGCAAGGGCTTCGCGGCCGGCCTGCGCGCGCGCATCGGCGAGCAGGTCGCGGCGCTGAAGCGCGACCACGGCCTGACGCCGGGCCTGGCCGTGGTGCTGGTCGGCGAGAACCCGGCAAGCCAGGTCTACGTGCGCAACAAGGGCAGGCAGACCCGCGAGGCCGGCATGGAGTCGTTCGAGCACCGCCTGCCGGCCGAGACCGGCCAGGACGAGCTGCTGGAGCTGGTGGCCAGGCTCAACGCCGACCCGGCGGTGCACGGCATCCTGGTGCAACTTCCCCTGCCCGAGCAGATCGACAGCCAGGCGGTGCTGGCGGCGATCGACCCGGG
>CAZDBC010000780.1:0-1590 GCA_964503295.1 uncultured Kiloniellaceae bacterium
AGGAATGAGTAGGCCGGTTCCCATGTCAGGAGCTTCCAAACCGCATCGAGATCGCACCAATCGGCTCTCCGCGGGCGGTCTGGTCCTGAATGCCATCGGGCTCGCAGTTTCGGTATCCTGTCTCCTTCCGCTCTTGTGGATGCTGTATTCTTCGGTGAAGTCTGAATCCGAGTTCGCGATGAGTATCGTGGCGCTCCCGCGATCCATCCAGCTTTCCAACTACGCGCGTGCGATCCAGTTGGGGAAGTTCGGCCGATACTTCGCCAATAGTGTCGCTATCACCGTTGCGGTCGTCGCAATCGTACTGGCTTGCACCTTCGTCGTGGGATACTTTGTCGCTCGGTACCGTTTTCCCGGCCGGAAGGCCGTCTATGTCCTCTTCCTTTCTGGATTACTCATACCGATCCACGCTTTGATGGTCCCTATCTTCCTGCAGTTCAGGGACTTGGGGCTTCTGAACACGCGAGTCGGACTCATTCTTGCCGTCGCGGCGACCAACATGCCGGTATCAGTGTTCCTGTTCGAGAGTTACGTTCACCAGATACCGCGCAGCCTTGACGAGGCAGCGTACATTGACGGGGCCTCCACGCGCTGGGTATTGACTCGCGTCGCGTTTCCGCTTTGCAGGCCGGTCGCGTTCACGTCCGCGTTGCTCTGTTTTATCTCAGCGTGGAACGAGTTCCCACTCGTCCTCGTGCTCATTCGGTCGGAGTCGAAGGGAACGTTACCCATTGGCCTCACTAACTTCGTGGGTCAGTACCGGACGGACTTCACGTCGCTTCTCGCAGCGCTCGTCCTCGTTACGATTCCGCTGCTCGTGCTCTACGTGCTCTTCAACAATCAGATCGCCCGAGGCATGACCGCGGGGGCGGTCAAAGGGTAGCATCGCCGAGGGTTAGCAGCCGGCCTGCCTGTGCCCCGCGGCCGGCGCTCACCGCACGCGCACCGGTTGCTGTGCGTACTCGCGAAAGGCGCGCGGCGAGCTGCCGTACCGCTCGCGGAACAGGCGGTAGAAGTAACTCAGATTCCCGAAGCCGGCGGCGTAGGCGATCTCTGTCACGTCGAGGAGCGTTGTGCGCAGGAGCCGCTCCGCGTGATCGAGGCGCAGGCGGTTGACGAGGCCGCTCGCCGTCGTTCCCAGGTAGCGGCGGCACGTGCGGTTGAGGTGGTCGAGGCTTCGGCCGGCGCGGCTCGCGAACCCTCTTACGCCGTCTGCGAGAAGCTCGGGCTCTCGGGTCGCCGCCTCGATCGCCTGCGAAAGCCAGCGTGGCAGGCGTGCCGCGCGGTCACCCGCGCTCAAGTCGTCCTCGACGCTCAGCATGAGGTCGAGCAGGAACGCGTGGAGCGCGAGCGCGCGCAGATCGGAGCGAACGAGCCGGCCGAACCGGGCCGAAAGGTCGCGCACACAATGCATGGAATCCGAACAACGCAGCGATTTCAGGGCCGACGGGGCCCGGTAGCCCGCCGCTGTGCCGTATCCGGCGAGGATCGCATCCACGTGCTCGCGGCTGAACGCCACGTTGGTCAGGATCAGCTCGGTCGCCCGCCAAGCGCGGATCGCGTGCTCTTCGCCGGGCCCGATGAGTGCTA
>CAZDBC010000781.1:0-1588 GCA_964503295.1 uncultured Kiloniellaceae bacterium
ACGGCTCGACCTTCGGCGGCAACCCGCTGGCCTGCGCCGTCGCCCGCGCCGCCATGCGCGTCCTGGTCGAGGAGGGCATGATCGAGAACGCCGCCGCCATGGGCGAGCGCTTCCTCGCCGGCCTGCGGGAGATTGCGGGCGACCACATCCGCGAGGTCCGCGGCCGCGGCCTGCTCCTCGCCGTCGAGCTGCACAAGGCGGCCGGCGGCGCCCGCCCCTACGTCCAGGCCCTCGCCGCGCGCGGCATCCTCGCCAAGGACACCCACGTCCACACCATCCGCTTCGCCCCGCCCCTGGTCATCGACGCCGACCAGGTCGACTGGGCCCTCGAGCGCATCGCCCCCGTGCTGGAGCGCGCGCCGGCGTAGGAGAGCGGGCCACAGGCCGCGTCGCGAGGGACGCAACGCCCGGTCGACCGCAGCGCCGTCAACCACAGAGGCACAGAGGGACACAGAGCGGCACAGAGACATGGAGTTCGCGCGGCTATGCCGCGCAAGAAATTCCTCTGTGTCCCTCTGTGCCCTCTGTGCCCTCTGTGCCTCTGTGGTGAAACCACCCCCGGCGACCGGCACGACCCTCCCCCAGCGCCACGTCGCGCAACGTCGTCGGACCCTCGAACCACGCGGGGCCGGAGGGTGACACAGGGGGGCACACCGAGGCGATTCGGCACGCCCTGAGCGCGCCGAATCGGTCCCCATGACGCCTTTACCCGTCCTTTGCCCGTCCTTCGCGGCCCCTTTTCGAGCCCGAATCCGCCCCACTTGCGCGCCGGAAGCGCCTATTGCAGCAGGCTGCGCAGCATCCACGCGGTCTTCTCGTGCACCTGCAGGCGCTGGGTCAGCAGGTCGGCCGTGGCCTCGTCGTGCTCGGCCTCGACCGTGGGGAACAGCGCGCGCGCGGTGCGCGCCACGGTCTCGTGGCCCTCGACGAGCTGGCGGATCATCTCCTGCGCGGGCGGCACGCCCTCGGCCTCCTCGATCGCGGTCAGCGCCGCGAAGTCGCGGTAGGAGCCCGGCGCCGGCGCGCCCAGCGTGCGGATGCGCTCGGCGATCTCGTCGACCGCCGTCCACAGCTCGTTGTAGTGCTGCTCGAACATCAGGTGGAGCGAGTTGAACATCGGCCCCGTGACGTTCCAGTGGAAGTTGTGCGTCTTGAGGTACAGCGTGTAGGTGTCGGCGAGCACGCGCGCCAGCCCCTGGGCGATCTCCTGCCGCCCGGCCTCGTCGATGCCGATGTCGATGCGCAGCCCGTCCGGCCCCTGGCTCGGCGCCACGCTCACCGCGCCGGCCGCGCCGATATGCTCCATTCTGCCCGTATCCATGCCCGTCTCCAATTCCGCTCGGGTTCGCCGGCGTCCGTGCGCCGGCCAGTAATTTAGAACACTTCTAATCTATGCAGTCACCCCGCCGTTTCAATACCCCTTCCCACTGGTCAACCGACCCGCCCGCGCCGCGAAAATCCGCCGCCCCCTTTTCCATATCGCGAAAACCTGAAAGGATGCGCGCCACGGAAAGGCAGGGTCCATGGACGATCTCCACCCCACCGGTATTCCGTTTACTGATGCGGCGACCGCCGAGAGCGAGGCGCG
>CAZDBC010000782.1:0-1585 GCA_964503295.1 uncultured Kiloniellaceae bacterium
GCCGCCGCCCGAGATCAGCGCGACCACGAGGTCGTCCTCCCCGAGCGCCGAGACCCGCTCGACGATCCGCCGCGCCGCGTCGAAGCCGGCTTGATCGGGCGTGGGGTGCGCCGCCTCGACGATCTCGATGCGCGCGCAGGGAGCGCCGTGGCCGTAGCGGGTGATCACGATCCCGTCGAGCGGGCCGTCCCAGGCCTCGTCGAACGCCCGCGCCATCGCGGCCGAGGCCTTGCCGGCACCGACCACGAGCGTGCGGCCCTTGGGCCGCGCGGGCAGATGCGCCGGCACGATGCGGGCCGGATCGGCCGCGGCGACCGCGGCGTCGAACAGGCGGCGCAAGAGCGGCCGCGGGTCGTCCATCGCTTCGCCTCCCCGCACGATCGGGCGGATGCGATAGAGCGCGGCGGAGCGGTCCGCAAGCCCGGCGGAACCGCCGCTCGCCTCAGCGCTCGCCGAACGCCGCGCCAGCACCTGCCGGTGGTTTCGTTACATGCGTGACATTTTGCACTGCTGGCCGTGCCGGCGCGGCGTTTCTTCGTGCGGTGAACGTCGCCCGCGGCGGCGAGCAGGGAGCAACGCCATGGACGTTTCCACCTTCGAGATCCTGTACCGACCGCTGACGCCGCCGCTCGGTCCCGGCACCGAGGCGATCGCGCGCCGGGTGCTGCAGGGCTACTTCCTCACGGTCTCCAATCTCGACGAGGCCAACGACTTCCTCTTCCGCATCGCGTTCCGGATCAGCCTGCCCGATCCGCCCAACCCGTCCCGCACGCTCGCCGGCAACGCGCTGTTGATCAGCGACGTCGCGGGGCCCGGCAACGTCTTCAACACGATGCTGACCAACAGCCCCGCCGTCAGCAACCGCTTCACGGCCACGTTCTCGGTGCCGGCGGGCGGGACCGCCCTGGTCGTGCTGCTGCCCAACATCACCGCACCCAACTTCTTCGCGACCGGCCCCGACGACATCGAGATCCGCGGCAACGTCTCGCTGGTCCTGCCCTGCACCTTCCAGCCGAACCCGCCCTTCGGCTTCGGTACGCTCCAAGAACAGCCGGGCGCGCCGGCCAAGGTGCTGTTGAACGCGGAGCATCGGGCGACCTATCTGCCCGCCGACTGGCCCAACATGGTCGAGGGCGACCTCGACTTCGATCAGACCTCGACGGCGGTAGCGTTGGCTTCCGGCCAAGGGTTGAACGACGTCGAATCGGTCGGTTCGTGCTTCTTCCGCGTCCCGGACCTGGAGTTGCCGGATCTGTTCGCGCGCGTCGAACGCGCGCCCTCACCGCTCGACCCGCTGACCGAGACCGCGGCGCTGATGGCGGGCTTGGCGCGCCTCGATCCGGAACCGCAGAACCTCGAGGCGATGTCCAAGATGCTCGAGGCCGCCGGCGTCCCGGTTCGCCTGATGTCGAGCAACCGCGGCTGAGCAGCGGTGGGCCGCGTCAGCCGGGCGCGCCCGGCTGCGGCCAACTCGCGATCAGCTCTGGGTCGTCGTTCTTGACGTTGTTGACCCGCTTGTCGACCGGGCGAAAGCGCAGCGTGCCCTCGGGCGCCGGGCCGATGAGGCGCTTGGCGGCGTCCGCCT
>CAZDBC010000783.1:0-1579 GCA_964503295.1 uncultured Kiloniellaceae bacterium
CCGATGGCGGCCAGGGAGAAGACCAGGAAAGGCAGGAAGATGGTCTCCAGGAAATAGTTGCTGGCCAGCCCGGGAACGCCGATCACGGCGAGCGCGAGGAGGAGCAGCAGGCCGATGCGGTCCTGGCGGATCGGCAGGATCGCCTGGTCGCTGGCGTAGCTGGTCTTGAACTGGCCGGCCTCGCGGTAGAGCATGGCTCAGACCCTCTCGATGATGCGCTCGCCGAACAGCCCCTGCGGGCGGAACAGCAGGACGATGAGCGCCAGCATGTAGGCGAACCAGTCCTGGATCGCGCCGCCGAACAGCGGCCCGATGAAAACCTCGGCGACCTGCTCGCCGGCGCCAATGATGAGGCCGCCGACGATGGCGCCGGGGATCGAGGTGAAACCGCCCAGGATCAGCACCGGCAGCGCCTTGAAGGCGATCAGGGCGAGCGAGAACTGCACGCCGGCCTTGGAGCCCCACATGATGCCGGCGACCAGCGCGACGATGCCGGCGACCGACCAGACGATCGCCCAGATGGTCTTGAGCGGGATGCCCACGCTGAGCGCGGCCTGGTGGTCGTCGGCGACGGCGCGCAGGGCGCGGCCGACGCGCGTGTACTGGAAGAAGATCGCGAGCACCGCGACCAGCACGGCACCGACCAGCGCCGCCACGAGGTCGAAGGCGTTGACCAGCATGCCGCCTTCCACCAGGCCCGACAGGACGAACAGCGGGTCCTTGGGGATGCCGATGTCGAGGATCTTGACGTCAGAGCCCCAGAGCGTCTGTCCGAAGCCGTCCAGGAAGTAGAAGATCCCGATCGTGGCCATGAACAGGATGATGTGCGGCTGGTTGACCATCGGGCGCAGGACCACCCGCTCGATCACGATCGCGAGCAGGACCATGACGCCGGCGGTCACGACAAAGGCGAGCGTCCAGTGCAGCCCCATCTCGATGAAGCCGACCATGGTCAGCGCGGCGAAGAGCACGAGCGAACCCTGGGCGAAGTTGAAGATGCCCGAGGCCTTGAAGATCAGCACGAAGCCGAGCGCCACCAGGGAGTACATCACGCCCTGCAGCAGGCCGTTCAGGATGACCTCGAAGTAGAAAGGCCAGGTGAAGAAGGCGATCCAGCCGGCCGCCGCGAGGCCCTGGTGCAGGAAGCCCAGCGCGGCGACGACCAGGGGCACCGAGACGGCCCAGATGGCGATGGTACGCAGGTTCATCTCGTCAAACGGCCCCTTTTCCCGTTCGAGGCACCGAAGCCCATTGTCTCGGCCTTCATCCTGAGGAGGCGCGGCGAGTGCCGCGCCGTCTCGAAGGGCGAAGGCCGCGGCCCGCGAGGGCCGCAACTCCACGATCGCCGCCTAGTGACTGACGCCCAGGTAGGCGTCGATCACCGCCTGGTCGCTGCGCACCTCGTCCGGCGTGCCGTCGGCCAGCTTGCGGCCGTAGTCCAGCACCACCACCCGGTCGGAGATGTCCATGACCACGCCCATGTCGTGCTCGATCAGCGCGATGGTGGTGCCGAACTCGTCGTTCACGTCGAGGATGAAGCGGCACATGTCCTCCTTCTCCTCGACGTTCATGCCGGCCA
>CAZDBC010000784.1:0-1576 GCA_964503295.1 uncultured Kiloniellaceae bacterium
CCGGATAGAGAAAGAGCTCGGAACCCGCTGCAGCGTCGGGATCGGCATGCCCGGCGCGCTATCGCCGGCCAGCGGCCTGGTCAAGAATGCCAACTCGACCTGGCTCAACGGCCGGCCACTCGACCGCGACATCGAGCAGGCGCTCGGCCGCCCGGTGCGCTTAGCCAACGATGCCAACTGCCTGGCCCTCTCCGAAGCGACCGACGGGGCGGCTGCCGGCGCCAGGGTCGTCTTCGCCGTCATCCTGGGCACCGGCGTAGGCGGCGGCCTTGCCGTCGCGGGCCGACCGCTCGTCGGCCGAAACGCGATCGCGGGCGAATGGGGCCATTGCCCCCTGCCCTGGCCAGACGAGGAGGAACGGCCGGGTCCGCCCTGTTACTGCGGCCGCCGGGGCTGTCTCGAGACCTTTTTGTCCGGACCGGGCCTTGCCGCGGACCATCGCCGCGCGACCGGCGAGTCCGTCTCGGCAGAGGCCATAGCACGGGCGGCGGCCGCCGGCGACCCGGGCGCCGCGGCAAGCCTGGATCGCCATCTGGATCGCCTGGCAAGGGGCCTGGCGATGGTCGTCAATATCGTCGATCCGGATGTCATCGTGGTCGGCGGCGGGCTCTCGCGCATCGAGGCGCTCTACTCCGGCCTTGCAGGTCGACTCGAGCGATATGCCTTCACCGACCGCCTCGACACGCCCGTCAGGCCCGCTCGCCACGGCGATGCCAGCGGCGTCCGGGGCGCCGCCTGGCTGTGGCCTCCGGACGGAGACGCCAAGCCGGTTTCCTGGCAGCAGCCATGAGTGGGCTGTGCCGCGACTGCTTGAATTGGGCGCCGTCCAGCGCCGGCGAGCGCTGCCCTTCTTGCGGCGGACCCCGCTGGCTCGGCCACCCCGAACTCGAGGCCTTGACCATCGCCCATCTGGACTGCGACGCCTTCTATGCCAGCATCGAGAAGCGCGACAACCCCGCATTGCGCGGCAAGCCGGTCGTCGTCGGCGGCAGCCGACGCGGCGTGGTCGCCGCCGCCTGCTACGTCGCGCGCTTGTACGGCGTGCGCTCGGCCATGCCCATGTTCAAGGCCCTCCGGGCCTGTCCGGATGCCGTGGTGATCCCGCCAGACATGGCCAAGTATCGCGCCGTCGGCCTAGAGATCCGGGCCATGATGCGCGAGCTCACGCCGCTCGTGGAGCCCCTGTCAGTCGACGAGGCCTTTCTGGATCTCGGCGGGACCGACGCTTTGCACGGCGGCCCGCCGGCGCGCACCCTGGCCCGGCTGGCGCAGCGAATCGAGCGCGAGTTGTGCCTGACCGTCTCGATCGGCCTCAGCTGCAACAAGTTCCTGGCCAAGATCGCGTCCGACCTGGACAAGCCGCGCGGCTTTGCCGTCATCGGACGGGCCGAAGCGGAGAGCTTTCTGGCCGACAAGCCGGTCGGCCTGATCTGGGGCGTGGGCAAGACGCTCCAGGGCGCACTGGCGTCCGACGGCATCGAACGCATCGGGCAGCTGAACCGCTATAGCGAGGCCGAGCTGGTTGCGCGCTACGGCGCCATCGGGCAGCGCCTCTATCGCTTCTGCCGCGGCCAAG
>CAZDBC010000785.1:0-1576 GCA_964503295.1 uncultured Kiloniellaceae bacterium
CGACCGAGAGCATGGTGGCGAGCGCGAACATGCCGGCGGCGAGGTAGAGAGCACCCATGGCGCGGGCGATGACCCGCGCGCGCCGCTGGCTCGCCTCGAGGTCGCGGCGGAGGACGGGCTGGAGGTCGGGGCCGGCGTGGGCGAGCTCGCCCAGAAGCAAGCGCGAGCGGTCGACGGCGCGGGCGAAGCGGTTGGTCGTCGCCATGGTGAGGAGCGAGGTGGCGTTGGTGAGGAGCGCCGGCCCGGCGATGTAGGAGAGGATGACGAAGGGGTTGTCCATGTCGGTCGGCACCAAGTCTCTCCTCCCCAGCCGCGGCGTCGACGGACCCTAGCTCCCGGCCGCGCGAAGGCCTAGGTGAGGGGCATGAGCGAAACGCACGACATGACCGGCCGCACCGTGCTGGTCACCGGCGCCAACACCGGCATCGGCCTCGCCGTCGCCAAGGGGCTCGCCGCCAAGGGCGCCACCTTGATCCTGCACGGCCGCGACCGCGCCAAGCTCGACCGCGCGGTCGAGGCCGTCGCCGCCGTCGCACGGGTACCGATGAGCCGTGTGGTCGCCGACTTCGCCGACCTCGCCGCCGTCGCCCGGGTCGCCCGCGAGATCGAAGCGAAGGCGCCGGCGCTCGACGTGCTGGTGAACAACGCCGGCGTCATCCGCGACCGGATGGAGCTGACCCGGGACGGCTACGAGAGCACCTTTCAGGTCAACCACCTGGCCCCGTTCCTCTTGACCAACCTGCTGCTCGACGCGCTGCGGGCGGCGCCGATGGGCCGCATCGTCAACGTCGCCTCGGGGGCGCACGGCAGCGTCAAGGGCGTGCCGCTCGACGAGGTCGCGCATCCCCGGCGCTACCGCACGCTCGACGCCTACGCCCAGGCCAAGGGCTGCAACATCCTCTTCACCCGCGAGCTGGCGCGGCGGCTCGCCGGCGAGCCGGTGGCGACCTGGGCCATGCACCCGGGCGTCGTCGCCACCGACTTCGGCCGCCATGGCGACGTCCGCGGCCCCTTGCGCTGGACGCTTCGCCTGTTCCGGCCGCTGATGAAGACCCCCGACAACGGCGCCGACACCGCGGTCTGGCTCGCCGCCGCGACCGAACCGCCGCCTTCGGGCGCCTACGTCATCGACCGGCGCGAGGTGCGGCCGCGCGCCTGGGCGCGCGACGACGCGACCGCCCGCGAACTTTGGGCGCTGAGCGAGCGGCTGGTGGCGCCGCATCTGGCCGAGACCGGCGTCGAAGGTGCGGCGTGAGCGCGGCGCGCGACCTCACCGGCCGCACGGCGCTGGTCACCGGCGCCAACAGCGGCATCGGCCTCGCCGCCGCGACAGGGCTGGCGGCCCGCGGCGCCACCGTGATGTTGCACGGCCGCGACCGCGCCAAGCTCGACGCCGCGCTCGCCGAGGTGGGCACGGTCGCCGGCGCGCCGCCGCGCGGGTTCGTCGCCGATTTCGCCCGCCTCGCCGACGTCGCGCACCTCGCCGACGAGGTCCGCGCCGCGACGCCGCGGCTGGACCTCCTGGTCAACAACGCCGGGCTGATCCGCGACCGCTACGTCGTCACCGACGACGGCA
>CAZDBC010000786.1:0-1573 GCA_964503295.1 uncultured Kiloniellaceae bacterium
CCCTTTGACCTTGTCTGCCACGTCGCCTTCGATGCGAAACCTCTGACCCGGCGGGAGCGTGCCGAGAATTGGAGTTCCCCCAGTTTGATGGACACTTTTTTGATTGTGAAGGAGAGTGTTTTTCATGCCGAGAACCAGGAACCCGTACCCTGCGGAATTCAGGGAGCAGATCGTCGCGCTGGCCAAGGCGGGACGCAGTATCGAGAGCCTTGCGCAGGAGTTTGAACCCTGCGTCGCGACGATCCATGGATGGGTCAAGCAGGCGCAGATCGACGGCGGCCCACGCGATGATGGCCTGACCAGCGCCGAGCGCGACGAACTCCGGCGCCTGCGCAAGGAGAACCGCCAACTGCGAACGGAGCGCGACATCCTCTCAAAGGCCGCGGCCTGGTTTGCAGCGAACGACGTGGCGTCGTCCCGGTCTTCCAGTTCATGACCGCAAACCAGGCCGTGTATCCGATCGAGACAATGGCGAAGACGCTGGGCGTGTCGCGCAGCGGCTTCTATGCGTGGAGCGGCCGATCACCATCGGCCCGTTCAATGGCCGATGGTGATCTGGCTGGACGCATCAAGACCATCCATCAGGCATCCAGGCAGATCTACGGTGCCCCGCGCGTCCATGCTGAACTGGCTGATGCCGGCGTCCATGTCGGTCGCAAGCGTGTCGAGCGATTGATGAAAGCCGCAGGCTTGAAGGGCGTCAGCCGCCGCCGGGGAACGCGAACCACGGTCCGCGACGAGCGGTTGCGGCCGGCCAGCGATCTGGTCGACCGGAACTTCTATGCCCGTGAACCGAACATGCTCTGGGTCGCCGACATCACCTATGTGCCAAGCTGGGCCGGCTTCCTGTATCTGGCGGTGGTCCTCGATGCCTTCAGCCGCAGGATTGTCGGATGGGCAATGGGTCACAACCTCAAGGCCCAGCTCGTCATCGACGCGATGAACATGGCGGTCGGGCAACGCAAGCCGCGCAACGTCATCCACCATTCCGATCAGGGTTCGCAATACACGTCCGTGGCCTTCGGGCTCCGATGCAAGGAAGCTGGCGTCCGGCCCTCGATGGGCTCGGTCGGCGATGCCTACGACAACGCCATGTGCGAAAGCTTCTTTGCCACGCTGGAGTGCGAGTTGCTCGATCGGCGCAAGTTCCAGAACAAGGCGGAGGCGCGCATGGCGATCTTCGAGTTCATCGAAGGGTGGTACAATCCCGCCCGGCGCCACTCGGCGCTCGGATACCAGTCCCCCATAGCCTACGAAACGAGCCAAGCTGACCGGCTAGACTCTGCTAGCGTGTGACCGTCCACGAAACCGGGGGAACTCCAACTCCACATAGTATTTCATGGCCTTCCTCCATAACTGCCAACTCGCGGAGCTTGCGATCCGCATCAGCCTGGAGGTTATCCCGAAACCGTCGCCGACTTCGCCGCAGCGGGCCGCTACGACTGGCATGGCCCCTACTACGGCTTCGAATACGTGGACATGATTGTGGGCCACAGCGAAACGGGCGCAGGCCATTACCGCCACTGGTTGCAGACCGAGCATCCCGAGCTTTTCGCCCGGGTATGCGAAGCGC
>CAZDBC010000787.1:0-1573 GCA_964503295.1 uncultured Kiloniellaceae bacterium
CCGGTTCGACTCGCCGGTCTGGGCGGCCTCGGCGCGCGCGCGCCGGCCAAGGCGGTCACCACCGTCGCCGCGGTGCTGATCGTCGCCGGCGTGCAGGCGATGCCCTGGCTCTAGCGGGGGGGGCGCCGCGCGCTCAGGAGAAGAGCCGCAGTTCGCGCGAGAAGCGGGTCCAGCGATTGACGCGCAGCTTCGCGGTCTCCCCGTCGCCGGCCGCGGCGTCGACCATGAGATTGAGAAGACAGACGATGGCGACGGTCGATTCCAGAAACAGCCCGCTGCGCGAGGGGGCGTAGAACACCTCGTCGGCCATCTCGCCGGCCCAGTGGCAGAACTCGTCCGAGACGACGATCACCTTGCGCTTCTGTTGCCTCGCGATCTGGACCAGGCGGGTCGCCTCGTTGGCGTAGGGGACGACGTCGATCACCACGAGGCAGCTCGACGCGAACTCTTCCCCGCCCTTCCGCGTCGGCAGCCATTCGGCGAGCATGCCGTCGTGCGGCGAGAGGTACTGGACCGAGGGGCGCGCGATCGCCAGGCGCCGGGCGAAATCCTCGGCGATGCCACGCACGGACTGAAAACCCGTCACGTAGACCCTGTCGGCCTGTCTCAGACTCTTCGTCATGCGGGCCCAGCTCTCGCCGCTGGCCTGCCGGAATACGCTGTGCAGCGCCTCGATCTCGGCCTTCAGGGTCTGTTCGCGCGCCGCGTCGATCGGCCGGGCCTCCTGCGCCAACGGTTGAATGCTTCGGGAGACGGCGTACTGCTCGCGCAGCATCGCCTTCAGGCCCTTCATGCCGTCGCAGCCCATTCGCCTGAGCAGGCGGCCTACGGTGACCTCGCTTCCGCCGACCTTTTCGGCCAGGCTGCGGCCCGTCTCCAGGCCGATCGTGTCGAGGTTCAGCAGCATGTACTGCGCCAGCCTCGCCTCCTGCTTCGGCAGGTCGGGCAGGGCTTCCTCGAGCCGTTCGGCCAGCTCCTGAAAGCTCAGCCGCGGATAGGTCGCGAAGCTGTCGCGCATGGAACCGTTCGTTGACGAAAGAAAAATAACATTTGCTGCAAATGATATATTTTTGTCAGCATGTCAAACGTATTCCGACCGGCGTCGCGGCGCGGCGGCTCGGAACTTGGAGACCAGAAAAGAGGGACCGGAACAATGGAGCAGGAAGCAGGGAGAAAGCTGGCACGGGCGGGCCTGGGGAGCGCCCTTGCCATCGGCGTTGCTGTGGCGGCCTTTGCCGCCGACGTCGGGTCGGCGAGGGCCGAGGGCGAATTGAATCTCTACAACTGGGGCGACTACATCAATCCGGAGGTGCTGCAGCGTTTCGGCGAGGAGTACGACGTCGAGGTCAGCCTCGACACCTACGGCACCAACGAGGAGATGCTGGCGAAGATCCAGGCCGGCGCCACCGGCTACGACATCGTCTTCCCCTCGGTGCATATGCACGACATCATGCACCAGCTCGGCCTGCTGGCCAGGACCGACATCGGCCAGCATCCCGATTTCAAGAACATCGACCCGCGCTTCATCCGGGCCAAGACGGACCCTGACGCGGAGTACTGTCTGCCCTATGCC
>CAZDBC010000788.1:0-1572 GCA_964503295.1 uncultured Kiloniellaceae bacterium
CCATGCGGGTGGCGAGCAGGATCTGGCCGACGCAATTGTTGATCTTGTGCGCACCCGTGTGGTTGAGCTCGTCGCGCTTGAAATAGACCTTGGCGCCGCCGAGCTCTTCCGTGACCCGCGCGGCGAAGTAGAGCGGCGACGGCCGGCCGACATAGTGCGACAGCAGGTCGTCGAGCTCGGCCCTGAACGCCGGGTCCTCGCGCGCCTCCCCCCAGGCCGCCTCAAGCTCCAGGATCAGCGGCATCAGCGTCTCGGGCACGTAGCGCCCGCCGTATATGCCGAAATGCCCGCGCTCGTCGGGGCCGGCGCGATAGGTGTTGGGGGTTGGCTGCGCCTTGGGCTGGGACACGGGGCGACGCTCGCTCGGGGATGGCCGGGAAGGCGGCCATCATGCGCGGATGGCGGCGGGGGTCAATGGGAGTGGCAGCTTGCGATCCAACCTGGCGAAAGTTACTCGAACAGGGTAGTGGTGGCTCAGGCAAACAGGATTGGCGGAGCAACGAATGGTATATACAAGAGATCAAGAACAAGAAATGATCGCTCAAGTAGGCTGCCTAGCCAGACAAGCTACTAGAGCAGCTTCATCATAAGTGGAATCGAAAGGGGATTCCCAACCGGCGCGACACATGATTCTGTGTCTCGAGGCGATTCGGGAGGCAGATATGGCACGAGCGTATGGTTGGGATCTGCGGCGGCGCGTGGTCGACGCGATCGATGGAGGTCTTTCGGCGCGGGCGGCGGCGGCACGGTTTTCGGTTGCCCCGTCGACGGCGATCAATTGGCATCGCCGATGGCGCGAGGCGGGATCGCTCGATCCGGGTCGCCAGGGCAAGCCCTCGCGGTCGAAGCTGGACGCGCACGAGGCCTTCATTCTGGGGCTCGTGGAGGACCGCAAGGACATCGCGCTCCATGAGATCGCCGCGAAGCTGGCGGCCGAGCGCGGGGTCCGGACCTGCGCGGCGACGGTCTGGTACTTCTTCTCCAAGCGCGGGCTGACGCACAAAAAAAGACAGGCCATGCCTCGGAGCAACAGCGCCCGGACGTCCTCGCCCGGCGGCAAGACTGGTTCGACGGCCAGACCGACCTCGAGCCCGAGCGGCTGATCTTCATCGACGAGACGGGCGCCAGCACCAAGATGGCACGGCTGCGGGGCTGGGCCCCCAGGGGCGAGCGCTGCCGGGCCGCGATCCCCCATGGCCACTGGAAGACGACGACCTTCACCTGCGGCCTGCGCCTGGGCGGCATCGCCGCGCCGATGCTGCTTGACGGCCCGATGGACGGCGCCGCCTTCGAGGCCTACGTCGACCGGGTGCTGGTGCCCGAACTGAGCCCCGGCGATATCGTCGTCATGGACAACCTGGCCGCCCACAAGGTCGCCGGCGTCCGCCAGGCCATCGAGGCCGCCGGCGCCACCCTGCGCTTCCTGCCGCCCTACAGCCCCGACTTCAACCCCATCGAGATGGCCTTCGCGAAGCTCAAGGCCCGGCTCCGAATGGACGCCGCCAGAACCAAGGACGACCTCTGGCGCGCCGTCGCAGACGCCATCGACACCTTCACCCCAACCGAATGCCA
>CAZDBC010000789.1:0-1570 GCA_964503295.1 uncultured Kiloniellaceae bacterium
CCGGGAAGATAGGTCTTCATATCGACATACTGTACCCGCGAGAGGTGGTGGTCGGTCGGCGCCGCCGCCATGTGGTGGCGGATCAACTCGACGCCCCGGTAGCCCTGCAGCGCGCGTTTGAGCGCGGGCGAATAGAGCCGGTCGCGCAGGCCATCGGGCAGGATGCAGACGCTGTGGAAATAGCCGTCCGCCGACGTCCGCGCCAGGGCCTGAAACGTGGATTTGGCGCGCAGGGGCTTCGGCCCCCAGTCCATCTTCGGATACAACGCGCCGGCCGCACCGAACACCGGCCCGCGCACGGACTGGGGGAGGCGCCGGCGTACGAGTTCCTCGTAGTGATGCCAGCGATACCGGCGGTAGCCGGCGAAGACCTCGTCGCCGCCATCCCCGGACAGCGCGACCTTCACATGGCGGCGCGCCTCTTCGCAGACGCGATAAGTCGGCAGGGCGGAGCTGTCGGCGTAGGGTTCGTCGTAGACCGTGGGGAGGGCGGAGAGGAGTGCGAAGTCATCGGGATCGACGAGCCGGGACGTGTGGTTCGCGCCCACATGCTTCGCCATCAGCTCGGCGTAACGGGATTCGTCGAAATCGTCCTCGCCGAAAGCGATGTTGCAGGTGTTGACCGGGTCGTCCTGCAAGCGGGCCATCGCGGCCACGACCGCGCTCGAATCCACGCCGCCCGAAAGGAACGCCCCCAAAGGCACGTCGGCGATCAGGCGGGCCTGCACCGCATCGTCGAGCCGCGCGCGCAATTCCTCGACGACGGCCGCCTCGGACCGTCCTTCGTCCGGCTCGAACACCGGGTCCCAATACCGGCTCGGATCGTCCATGTTCAGGCCCCGGCGCAGGGTCAGCGTGTGCCCGGGCGGCAGCTTGGACACCGAGCGGTAGATGGAGCGCGGATCGGGAATATAGCCGAAGGCGAAGAAATCCTCGATCGCGAACGGATCGATCTCGCGCGACAGGTCCGGATGGCGGAGCAGGGCCTTGAGCTCCGAACCGAATACGACCAAGCCGCTGTCGAGCACGCTGTAATACAGCGGCTTGATGCCGAGGCGATCGCGCGCGAGGAACAGCGTCTGCGTGTTCTGGTCGAACAGGGCGAAGGCGAACATGCCGCGGAAACGTTCCACACAGCGCGGCCCCCATTCCTCCCAGGCGTGGACGATGACTTCGGTATCGCAGCGGGTGCGGAAACGGTGCCCCTTGGCCGTCAGCTCCGACACCAGCTCCATGAAATTGTAGATCTCGCCGTTGTAGACGACGCAGACCGTTTCGTCCTCATTGAAAAGCGGCTGGTGTCCGCCGGAGAGATCGATGATCGACAGCCGCCGGTGGCCCAGACCGATCCCGGGAAGCTGGAAATACCCTTCGTCGTCCGGACCACGATGCTCGAGCGCCCTGGTCATGGACTGCAGGACCGTCCGATCGACAGGCCGGCGCTGGTGCAGGTCGAAAATCCCCGCGATGCCGCACATTCAACGGCGCCCTTTCACTCGTCCGGCGTTTCGTGAGCGGTTGCCAGCAATCGAAGCGCAGGCGACGCCATCGTCGCCGCCAATTCGGTGCT
>CAZDBC010000790.1:0-1567 GCA_964503295.1 uncultured Kiloniellaceae bacterium
CAGCCAGCCGAGAAAGAAACCGCAGAGCTGCCACAGGGCATCGAGCCCGAGGCAGCCGGGCATGACCGGATCGCCCTTGAAATGGCACTTGAAGAACCAGAGGTCGGGCTTGATGTCGAACTCGGCGGTCATCTCGCCCTTGCCGAACGAGCCGCCCTTGTCCGTGATACGGGTGATGCGATCGAACATCAGCATCGGCGGCAGCGGCAGTTGCGGGTTGCCCGGCCCGAACAGCTTTCCGTGCGCGCAGGCGATCAGGTCCTCGTAGTTGAATTTGCTCTTCTTGGCTTCGCTCGAAGCGGTACCAAGGGCCGGCGCGTGCGATGCGGTCATGACTCCTCTCCGGGCGCGTCCACCCGTTTTCCGTCAGCGGCGGACTATAACACAGGGAAGATCGAGTCAAACACTTACCTGGACGCCGGGCCTGGGACGCCGGGCCTGGGACATCGGGACCCCTCCCGGGTACGACCGCCGGCGCAAGCCGTCAGTTTGCCGCGGCTGCGGGCGGCCGGCAAGCAGCCGCTTCGGCTAAGTCATTGTTTGGCAACTCTTCAGGCCAGGAGCCCGCCGGTCGCGGCAGTGCGCCCCCGCGCAATTTGTAGGCATTCCAGAAGGGTTAATAAGGCCTTGCTGCGGTTTTTGCTTTTCCGAGGTAATTCGGGCTATTATATGACCGTCATGACAAGAGCGCGCAGCTACAGTTCGGCAATCGAGCGGTTGAAGGGGGCCGGCCTGCGGCCGACCCGGCAGCGCATGGCGCTGGCCAAGCTGCTGTTCGAGGCCGAGGATCGGCATGTGACCGCGGAGCAGCTGCACGGGGAGGCGCTTGCCCGAAGCATGCGTGTCTCGCTGGCCACGGTGTACAACACATTGCACCAGTTCACCGAAGTCGGCCTGCTGCGCGAAGTCGTGGTGGAGCCGGGTCGGTCCTACTTCGACACCAACGTCGACGACCATCATCACTTCTACTACGAGGCCAGCGGCCGCCTGGCCGATATCCCGCCCGAGCAGATCGATCTCGGGCGTCTGCCGCCTACGCCGGAAGGGACCCAGGTGGCGCGCGTCGATGTCATCATCCGTTTGAACGACGACGCGGTCTAATTCCCGGTTAGAGTGGACAGTTCTGGTACTTGCGGAAAGAGTTGGAATTATTCTAACTCTTGACAGCTCGTGCTTGCGGCCGTATCAGAGAGCTCACCCGCATGGAAATGATCGGCCGGCCGCTCCGCGGCGTCGGGCCGACGCCAGGAGCAAGCAAGGGAGCTGTCGATGTCACTGAAGAACTCCAAGACCGAGGAAAACCTGAAGTACGCCTTTGCCGGCGAGAGCCAGGCCAACCGGCGCTATCTCTATTTCGCGCAGAAGGCCGACGTCGAGGGCTTCAACGACGTGGCCGCGGTGTTCCGTTCGACCGCCGAGGGCGAGACCGGCCATGCCCACGGCCATCTGCAGTTCCTCGAAGAGGTCGGCGATCCGGCGACCGGCGAGCCGATCGGCGACACCGTCAAGAATCTGAAATCGGCCATCGCCGGCGAGACCCACGAATACACCGACATGTATCCGGGCA
>CAZDBC010000791.1:0-1564 GCA_964503295.1 uncultured Kiloniellaceae bacterium
CAACTGAACCCGCCGCCGCAGGCTCTCGGCCACGCGGGCGGCGGTGCGGCCGTCCCAGAGCTCTGGGCGGCGGCCGGTCTCGATCTCGCCGGCCAGGGCGCGCGCGACCCAGGCCTCCAGCTCGCCGGGCGTCACCAGGCGGTTGGTCCCCTGCGTCACGGTGATCGGCCGCTCGGTGTTCGGCCGCAGGGTCAGGCAGGGAATGCCGAGGTAGGTCGTCTCCTCCTGGATGCCGCCGGAATCGGTGATCGCCAGCTTGGCCTCGCACACCAGGCTCATGAAGGCGTTGTAGCCGAGCGGCTCGCTCAGCCGGATCGCCGGGTGGGCCTCGAGCCCGGCGAGCAGGTCGAAGGCCTCCAGCCGGGCGCGGGTGCGCGGGTGCACCGCGAAGACCAGCGGCAGGCGCCCGGCGACGGCGGTCAGCGCGGCGACGATCCGGGCGAGCACGTCGCGCTCGTCGACGTTGGCCGGCCGGTGCAGGGTCACCACGCCGTAGCCGCCGGGCGCGAGGCCCAGGCGCGCGGCCGTGCCCAGGCCCTCGATCCTGGCGCGCTGCAGCTCGAAGGCGTCGATCATGATGTTGCCGACGAAGTCGATGGCCGTCTCGGGCACGCCCTCGGTACGCAGGTTGGCGTCGGCGTCGGGCGAGGGGGTCCAGAGCAGGTCGGCCAGGGCGTCGGTGACGATGCGGTTGATCTCCTCGGGCATGGTCCGGTCGCCGCTGCGCAGGCCGGCCTCGAGATGGGCGAGGGGAATGCCGAGCTTGGCCGCGACCAGGGAGCAGGCGAGCGTCGAGTTGACGTCGCCGACCACCACCGTCCAGTCGGGCCGCCGCTCCAGGCAGATCTTCTCGTAGGCGACCATCACGCCGGCCGTCTGCTCGGCGTGGCTGCCGCTGCCCACGCCCAGGTGGTGGTCGGGCGCGGGCAGCCCCAGGTCGGCGAAGAAGGCGTCGGACATGTTGGCGTCGTAGTGCTGCCCGGTGTGGACCAGGACGGGGTTGCACCAGTCGGCCGCCTTGAGGGCGTGGTGGAGCGGCGCCACCTTCATGAAGTTGGGCCGCGCGGCGGCGATGAGGTGGATTCGTGATCGCGTCATGTCTGCCCGTTGGTGCCTTCCGTCGCGTCCGGCCTCATTCTTCATCCCTCGACAGGCTCGGGATGAGGAAGCTCAGGATGAGGCTCTATTGCACGGCTTTCCTCATGCTGAGCGTGTCGAAGCATGAGGGACCGAGGGCCTCGCACTTCGACGAGCTCAGTGTGAGGCCCTTGATGCGGTTCGAAGCGTCATCAACAATCCTCATCCTTAACTCGTCGAAGGACGGGGGAGAAAGGAGAGTGTGGCTGGAACCATGCCGACCGCTGGCGACCGCTTACGTTGCCGTTGCGCGCCCGACGATCAAGCTCGATCTTCGGCCGCCCGCCCGCGCCCTGGCCACGACGCCGGGTGGCCCAGACTATCCTCCGATTTCCAAAGCTGCTGTTAACGATCCCGCACTCCCTGCGTGCGGTTCCCTCGGAACCCCGGATCACTCCCCGCCGGTCGGGAATTCGACCAGGTAGTT
>CAZDBC010000792.1:0-1560 GCA_964503295.1 uncultured Kiloniellaceae bacterium
TACCGCCCGCAGTGGCGGGATCGTTGTCCCGATGCACAATTGGTTATGCGTCTACACAAAGGCGACATGATCGAGGCAGATCTAGGTCAAGGAAGAAAGATCTACCGAGTATACCAGCTTGAGTCTTCCGCCAACCGAGTGCGGTTGTCTGCACACAATGATGCCGGGAATTTTGAGGAGCGCCACAAGGATGACGCAGATCCATTTAATCGAATAATCAAGAGTTATTCGCGATTAAGGGAAGCCGGCGCGCGGCGCGTGCGGGTCGATCCGCTCGGGCGCGTGACGCCGGCGCGAGACCGGCCATGATCGGACGCGTGGTCGAGATCGCCGAGGACGGGCGCCACCTGGCCAAGTCGCGCGGCTTTCTGACCGTCAGCGACAAAGGCGTCGAGCTCGGCCGGGTGCCGCTGGACGACGTGGCGGCCGTGGTGGCGACGGCCCACGGCATCACCTACTCCAACAACCTGCTGGTCGCCCTCGCCGAACGCTGCGCCCCGCTGGTGGTCTGCAGTGCCAACTTCCGGCCCGCTGCGGTGCTTTGGCCGGCCGACGGGCATCACGAGCAGGCCGGCCGCATGACGGATCAGGCCGCGGCCCCCAAGCCCCTGAAGAAGCGGCTCTGGGCGCAACTGGTCAGCGCCAAGATCCAGAGCCAGGGTGCGACCTTGGAGGCGGTCGGCGCACCGTACGGCGGGTTCCAACTTCTCTCGCGCAAGGTGCGCTCGGGCGATCCGGACAATGTCGAGGCGCAGGCCGCCCGCCGCTACTGGCCATTGCTGTTCGGAAACGAGTTCAGGCGGGAGCGGGGCGGAGACGGCACAAACGCCATGCTGAACTATGCCTACACGGTGCTGCGCGCCGGCGCCGCGCGCGCCGTCATGGCCGCGGGCCTCCACCCGAGCCTTGGCCTCGCGCACCGTCAGCGCGGCAACGCCTTCGCGCTGGCCGACGATCTGATGGAGCCCTTTCGCCCTCTGGCCGATCTGCTCGTCCATCGCCTGGTGGAAGAAGGCGCAGAAGGCATTGACCGCGAGACCAAGCCGGAACTCGCACGCATTCTGGTGACCGACATGAGCACGTCGGAGGGCGTCAGCCCGGTCGGGCTCTGCCTGGAGCGGCTCGCCCTCTCGCTGGTGCGCTGCTACGCCGGGCAGGCGCAGAAGCTGGAGCTGCCCCGCCGGACCCTGCCGCTCGAGGCCTAGCGGCATGGAGCGTTTGCCGGCACTGAGCGGATACCGGATGATGTGGCTCTATGTGATGTTCGATCTTCCCGTCGGCACGGCCGCGGAGCGCAAGTCGGCAACCAAGTTCAGGAAGTTCCTGCTCGACCAGGGTTTCGAGATGGCGCAGTTCTCCGTCTACCTTCGTTTCGCGGAGAGCAAGGAGGCCGCGGAGACCCATATCGGCCGCGTGCGCGACGCGCTGCCGCGCAAGGGCAAGGTCCACATCGTCACCCTCACCGACAAGCAGTACGGCAATGCACGGATTTTCACGGGAAGAAAAAGTGAACGCAGGCCCGGGAATCCCGACCAGCTCGCGCTGTTTTAGCGCATCGGG
>CAZDBC010000793.1:0-509 GCA_964503295.1 uncultured Kiloniellaceae bacterium
GTCCAGATACCACCGGGAATAGTCCTCACTCCGGGGCGTGATGTTGTCTGCCAATGTGTTCCTCCTTGCTGAATATCGTTTTGGAGCTGCGCCTAGGCGCCGACTCCGTTATAGCGCCCCAGTTCGAGGCCGCGGTCCACAAAGTAGCGATAGGTATCATAGTCTACGGTGTCGGGAATCGAGTGGTCGCTGTGTAGCACATAGCCATAGTTGCCCTTGACCACAGGGATCTTGGCCTCCAACTCAGCGTCGGTCTGCTCGCGGTCGTTACTGTAGAGCACGCGCACGTCAATGCCGCCCATAAAGGAGAGCCGCTCCCCATACCGGCGATACAGCTCCACGAGGTCCATGCCCGCCTTGACCTCAATAACTTGCAGGCAATCAATACCCGCCTCGATCATGCCGGGCACGAGCTTTTCCACCATGCCGCACGAGTGCATGATGACGGGCCGATCGTGGCTCTTGGCAAAGTCGATGGTGCGGATGTGTCCCGGCTGAACGATCTCCTT
>CAZDBC010000793.1:519-1558 GCA_964503295.1 uncultured Kiloniellaceae bacterium
CTTGTACATGCTGGGCGACATAAACGGCCGCCCCTTGAAGCCCATGTCTTCATAGTACCAGATGCCGTCGGGCCAGCCCTCCTGATCGAACAGCATTTCCTGAAGCTGGATCGTCAGGCGCGAATAGGTATCGACCATGTCCTTGATCCAGTCGGGGTCGAGGGCCATGCCCATGAGCATGTATTCGTGACCACAGACCGGATGCATCAACTCGAACACATTCACTCCAGACCAGGCAAGAAAACGGTCGTGAGCGCGGGCATGGTCTCGCGCCTGGCGATACGCCTCGAACTTGATGCGGCGCGGATCGGGCGTCAGCCGAGGCTTGATCAGCTCCTCCCAGGCGGCCCGGTCCTTGACGGCAAAGTCCACGTGCTCGGGCGTCGCATCGTGGAGCTTGTGCCGTCTCAATAGGGCGCCGTTGCCGTCCCGAATGAGGATCGTCTCCTCGGTCTCCTCCACGACCTCCGGCTCAAAGTCGAGGTCCGCGACCATATCAAAGGCCCAGCAAAGCTCCATGTCAAAGCCAAAGTGGTCGGCCAGGTCCTCGTCCTCTTTGATATGGCCCTCTTTGTGCCAGGCCTGGCGCGTGTCGCCCCAAAAGTGTTCGAATAGTCCGATCCGGTCCACGGGACGCCGCCGAAGAATGTTGCCGATACGCTCAATGCCGGTAAAAGTCATCAATGGCCTCTTTATCAAAACCTCACGCTCACTGTGCCCGACCTATGGTACCCTGAACAGCCTACTTGATCAACTGGCAGGCAAGCCAGAGAACACGCTGATGAACCGAGTCGGCTACTCTGCTTGCAGCACCCCCAGTCGCGTGCTAGAATGCGCACGCTATGATGAAACTCAACTCTGAGGACTGACGGCTATGAAGACGATCAGAGAGCCTGCGCGAGATATCGAAATAGTCGACGAGGTCGATGTGCTCGTCGTGGGCGGCGGCCCGGCCGGGTTTGCCGCGGCCGCAGCAGCGGCGCGTCAAGGCGTGAACGTGGCCTTGGTCGAGCGGTATGGCTGTCTGGGCGGCCTGGCC
>CAZDBC010000794.1:0-236 GCA_964503295.1 uncultured Kiloniellaceae bacterium
CTGATCGAGGCCTGGGCGTCGATGAAGAGCTTCCGGCCCAAGGAGGGCGGCGGCCACGCGCCGCCGCCGGCGGGGCGCAATGCCGAGCGCGACTTCCGGGGGCAGAAGCGTTCGAATGACACCCACGCCTCGACCACCGACCCGGACGCCCCGGCTCTATCGCAAGGGCAACGGGCAGTCGAGCCGGCTGTGCTTCATGGGCCAATTACCTATATATATAACGAGTGTTTTGATGA
>CAZDBC010000794.1:246-1554 GCA_964503295.1 uncultured Kiloniellaceae bacterium
TCATGGGCCACCTGCTGATGGAGAACCGCAACGGCCTGATCGTCGATGCCCTCCTCACCCATGCCACCGGCACCGCCGAGCGCGACGCGGCGCTGGCGATGCTGGACCGCCGCGAGCAGCGACGACGGATTACGCTCGCCGCCGACAAGGCCTACGACGTGGCGGCCTTCGTCGAGGCCCTGCGCGAGCGCCGGGTCACCACGCACATCGCCAGGGACGACCACCGCACCAAGACCGGCAAGCTGCGCCGGACATCGATCGACGGCCGCACCACCCGCCATCCGGGCTACACTGCCAGCCAGCGCATCCGCATGCGCATCGAGGAAAGCTTCGGCTGGATCAAGACCTTGGCCGACCTGTGGGACCGGGACCACCTCGACCTCATCGAGCCCGCCATGCTGGTCATCGACGCCGACGGCCACGGCGAGATCGCCTTCGGCGCGATTCAGGTCGGCCTCGATCTCGAATACGCCCGCTCAATCGTGTTCTTCACCTGGGCCGGCTTCGACGAGATGGACGAGGGCAACGGCTCGGGCTCGGCAGAGCTCCTCGACGAAGGCACCCTCGGGATCGAGTTCAACTACTACCTCGGCGACGCGGCAATCCTCAAAGCCAAACGAGCGGGTTTTTCAGCAGCCTGCTAGAACCTATGGGCTCGGCTTGCCGAACGCGTCGACGTGCCGCTCGAGGCCCGTGCGGTTTGATGCAGTGAGGCTGCGCCTGCGAGGTCGGGCCGTTGTCGCCGACGACCATGTAGGCCCGCCCAACTCAGCGATTGGACTTGTCCAGGTTTCCCTCCGGCAAGAGCCGGCCGACACCCCCCCGAGTTCGGCTGCAAGGTCGCGATCGCGAGCACCAATCGGCGCTGCAAGGGCCGCCAGTTCGTGGTCTACGCCCGGGCCCTACACGGCAAGCCTGGAGCTTGTCCGCAGGCTGGCCATGGGTCGGACCGGGCGGGCGGCTACCCGCCCTCAGGCAGGTGATCGAGGAGAGCCAAGCGCTCACCGGCCGCGAGATCAAGCGGGGACTACGCTGACAAGGGGTGCCGCGGCCACGACGCGCCCGAACCGCCCAGGGTATTCCTCTCCGATTAGAAAGCGCGGTGTGCACGCCCAGATCAAACGCGCAAGCCGGTGCATCGGGTCGCGGGTCGCGACAGGTATCCTTGGAGGGGTGCGATTGAGGCGGCGGCGCTCTCGTAGCGTACTTACGATCAGATCCTCAGCTCCAATGTAGTGCTTTGAACAAATCCTGCCCCCGCAACCACCTTTACCGAACAGGCCGTCCTCGAATCGAGGGCGGCTTTTT
>CAZDBC010000795.1:0-1552 GCA_964503295.1 uncultured Kiloniellaceae bacterium
GTCGTGATGGCGCCACCTTCTCAAGATCTGGAGCCTCCGGCAAACCCGGCGCGGCTCAATTCGGTCGTGTGGTCACAAGCCGGACACGGAAAAGTCTCGCGCGTGGCGAGACTGCCTGTTGCTCAACCCTCCGCATAATACCTGAACCCCCGCACCAGCTCGCGCACCCGGGGCTCGAGGCGCGCGGCCTCGGCCTGGCCGGCGCCCACGCGCGCGGCTTCGGCGCGCAGGATGGCGGCGATCCAGCGGCCGGCCTGCCCGAGCTCCTCTGAGCCCAGGCCGCGCGCGGTCACGGCCGAGGTGCCGAAGCGCAGGCCCGAGGTCTCCTGCGGCGGGCGCGCGTCGAAGGGCACCAGGTTCTTGTTGCAGGTGATGCCGGCCGCGCCGAGCAGGTCCGAGGCGCGCGCGCCGGTCAAGCCCAGGTCGCGCAGGTCGAGCAGCACCAGCGGCGTGTCGGTGCCGCCGGTCACCACATCCAGCCCCTCGGCCGTGAGCGCGGCGGCGAGCGCCCGGGCGTTAGCCTGCACCGCGCGGGCGTAAGCAACGAAGGCCGGCTGCAGCGCCTCGCCCAGGCCGACCGCCTTGGCCGCGATCATGTGGAGCAGCGGGCTGCCCTGCACGCCGGGGAAGACCGCGCCCTGGAAGCGGCGGCCGAGCGCCGCGTCGCGCGACAGGATCAGGCCGCCGCGCGCGCCGCGCAGCGACTTGTAGGTCGTGGTGGTGGCGACGTCGGCCATCGTCGCCGGGTTGGCCAGCACGCCGCCGGCGACCAGCCCGGCGAAGTGCGCCATGTCGACGAGGAGGCGGGCCCCAGCCCCGTCGGCAATCTCGCGCAGGGCATCGAGGTCGAGCGCACGCGGGTAGGAGGAGCCGCCGGCGACGATCAGCTTGGGCCGGAATTCGCGCGCCGCCTCGCGCAGCGCGTCGTAGTCGATCAGGCCGTCATCGGGGCGCACGCCGTAGGCGGCGATCTCGTAGACCTGTCCCGAGAGATTGGCCCTGGACCCGTGGCTCAAGTGCCCGCCGGCGCGCAGGTCCATGGCCAGCACCCGCTCGCCCGGCTCGAGGAGCGCCTTGAAGACCGCCTGGTTGGCCTGGCTGCCCGAGTGCGGTTGCACGTTGGCGTAGGGCACGTCGAACAGGCGGCAGGCGCGCGCGATGGCCAGGCGCTCGACCTCGTCGACGAGCTGGGCGCCGCCGTGGTAGCGCGCGCCCGGATAGCCCTCGACCGTCTTGTTGCACAGGAGCGAGCCTTGCGCCTCCAGCACCGCGCGGCTGACCACGTTCTCCGACGCGATCAGCTCCAGGTCGTCGCGCTGGCGCGCGCCCTCGCGCGCGATCAGGCCGGCGATCTCCGGATCGCTCTCGGCCAGCGGCGCGCCGAAATAGGCGGCGAGGTCGCCGCCGGTCTCCTCTCTCGTGTCTTCCGACACCGCCATGCGCGCCTCCCCCTGTTCCGCGGGTTGCAGTCCTCGGCGAGCCTCGCCCTTCGCACGCCCTCATCCTGAGATGGCCTAATCGGTCAGTCACGAGGGGTTGCCGTGAGGTGTGG
>CAZDBC010000796.1:0-1552 GCA_964503295.1 uncultured Kiloniellaceae bacterium
GTGTTGCGGTCGAAGCGCACCCTGAACAGCTTGGTCACCTGGGTGGTCAGCTTGTCGTCGGCGTCGAAGGGCCTGTCCGACAGCGGCTTGAGCAGCCTCCTCTCCTCGTGTTCGAAGACCAGGGACGGGATCTTGCCGGTCAGCTCGTGGGCGCGGGGGTTGGCGAACTCGTCGAGCCACTGGCGCGCCTGACGGTTCAGGTCGAACAGGCTGGTGAACCTGCGCCCGGGCCAGAAGCGCTCCCGGACGAAGCCCACAGGTCTTTCGACGCGTCCCTTTTGGTTTGGCTTGCGTGGCGTGCAGGCCACCACCCCGAAGCCGCGGCAGGCGGCGTAGTCGAGGAAGCGATGGTTGAAGATCGGCTTGCCGCCGACCCAGCCGGTGACCACGGTCTTCATGTTGTCGAAGATGTCGACCGTGGTGATGCCGCCGAACAAGCGCAGCCCCCGCTCCAGCGCCCGCACGAAGGTGCCGAACTTCTGGCTGAGGGTGAACTCGAGGTACAGGTAGCGCGAGTAGCACAGCGTCATGATCAGGGCGCTGACCCGACGCGCACAGCCCGGCAGGGCGAAGCCGAAGTCGGCCCAGTCGACCTGCATGGCCGCCCCGGGCAGGAAGTCCAGCGTCAGGAAGGCCTCGGCCTTCGGCCTCGGCCGCAGCTTGCGCAGCCGGTCGCGCACGATGGTAACGCCGCCTTGGTAGCCCTGCTTGCGAAGCCGTTCGAGCACGGCCGGCGCCTTGATGCCCGGCTCGTCGTCGAGGCACCGGCGCAGCTCGGCCTCGAACGGGTCCAGCATGGACGCACGCCGAGCCGGAAGCGGCCGCGTCACTGCGCCACCCTGACTGGCTTGCAGCATCTTGCGTACCGTGTTGCGCGACAGGCCCAGCTCGCGGGCGATAGAGCGGGCAGATCGGCCTTCGATCAACGACAGGCGCAGCACATCGGCGAACAGCTGCGAGCGCCTGTCCGGGTGCAGGTCAGATCCCATCCGTCAACCTCCTCGATGTCAGCCCGATGCGCTCCACCGTCGACTGGTCAGCGCTCGCGCAGACCAACCAATCGCACCAATGGCCAGCCCGCTCGCCCGCATACGATGCAGACCGCGTCCCGGCCCGCCACCGAACCAGACCGGAGAACATGTGCCGCGCCGTGCTCATCGCGCCGCTCGTTGGCGCACAGATGCAAGGCCGCGGCCGCCAACTTGCCCGGCCGGACCGGCGCAACCACACGTTGATATTGAGCTGCGAGCGCATCGGACCCATCAGCGCCTCCTGCCTCAGATGGTTGTGCTACAGCCGAACCCGACCGGGAAGATTGATCCGCCACGCGCTCGCGCATCCGCCGGCGCCGCTCCCGCTCGGCGTCGCGGTGATCGGCCCGCCCCTCGGCCGATTGGCGGTGCCGAGCCCGGGCGACCCGGTTGGTCCGAAGCCTTCCCGCCCGCCGGCAGTCATCGCTGCAGTAGGCATGCCCTCGGTAGCAGCATCGGTGGATGCAGAAAACCTGATGGCAGGTGCGGCACTCGACGAGTAAAAGCTCCAGGGGTCCCCA
>CAZDBC010000797.1:0-1547 GCA_964503295.1 uncultured Kiloniellaceae bacterium
CGTGAGCCGATGATCGGTCCCGTCGAGAAGGTCGCGGGCGAGATAGGCGGCGCCCGCCGGCCCGCCGCCGTCGTCGCCGCCGCGATAGCCGCCCTCGGCCCAGCCTCGCCACCGGCCGCCGTCGGCGCTCAACCGCAGGCGCGCGAAGACGACGTCCTCGGTGTCGGTGAGCGCGGCCTCGGCCACGAGGTCGAGCCGGGTCCCGCCGATGCGCGCGAGCGGCCAGTAGAGCTGGGGGCCGAGCGCATAGGTCTCGCCGCGGCCGTCGTCGCGGCGCCAGAACCCGCGCAGGCCGAGGCGCGGGCCGGCGTCGAACTGGTACGTGAGCGCGAGGTTCACCTCGCTGCCGTCCTCGGCGAACGCGGTCAGCCGGTCGAGCTCGCGGCCGGGGACGAAGCGGTCGTCGGTGGTGTCGTCACGGTCGCGGGTATCGACGGTGCCGGGCCCCGGATCGCCGCTGATCCGGCGGGCGCCCGCACTGTAGGAAAGGGGCCCGAGGCGGCCGCGCGCGGCGAGGCCGAGGCCGGCCGCACCGTCGGTGCCGGCGAAGACGTCGGCCACGACCTCCACGCCCCGCCACACCCCGAGCGCCTGCAGGCTCGCCACCGCCTCGCGCGGGGTGACGGCGAGATCGGGTCCGATGCCGAGGCTCTCGCCGAGGCGGTAGCGCAGCCCGCCGTGCAGAAAGGGCGTGTCGCCGAGCTCCGGCAGCACCCGGCTCTCCTCCGCGGCGAGCACGCCGGCCTCGACGACCAGCCGCGGCGCGTCCGCCGGCGGCAGCGTCGGGCTCTTGACCACGAAGCGACGCTCCTCGCGCACGCCGGTGGGTGCGAGAATCCTGAGCGTGACGTCGTAGGCGCCGGTCGGCAGCGGTCCGGTATCGAGCCGGCGCGTCCCCGCCGGCAGCGTCTGCACGCTCACGAGCCGCCCGTCGCGCAGGATCTCCACCTGGCTGCGCCGGGCGAGGGTCACGGTGAGCGGCCGGGCGCGCAGCGCGTCGCGATCGAGCCGGGTGTCGAGGGTGGTGGCGAGGCGCGCGCCGGCGAAGCGGCGATCGCCCAAAAGCGGCACGACGCTCGCGCGCGCCAGCCCGGCCTCGCCCCGCCAGCGGCGGTGCTCGACCTGACCGACGAGGCCCTCGACGAAGGCGCCCTCGTCGCGTTCGACGCCGTAGTCGGCGACGAGGCGGGCGGGACCGCTCGCCAGCGTCGAGCCCGCCGCCAACGTGGCGCGGGTGTCGGCGTCGGAAACGGCGGAGGCGGCGAGCGCCACGCTCTGAACGAGCGACGGCGACCAGTCGGGCACCGGGACGTAGCGGGCCCGGACCTCGCCCGGCTCGCGGTAGCTCGCCGCGACGAAGACGTCGACGCGAAAGCCGGCGGCATCGACGATGACGCCGGCGACCGCGGGGTCCAGAAGACCGCAGTCGGATGGCGCGCCGGGCGCGCACAGCCGCTCGGCGTGGGTCGCGAGCGGTCCGCGCAAGGCCGCGGCGACGGCCGCGACGTCGACCGCGCCGGGCAGGAGTTCGGCGACGGCGCGCGGGT
>CAZDBC010000798.1:0-1544 GCA_964503295.1 uncultured Kiloniellaceae bacterium
CGTCGGCGCGTTCCTCGGCGAGTTTGAAGGCCTCCTCGCCGTCGTCGGCCGCGAACACCTCGTAGCCGCTCTCCTGGAGGAAGAACTTGATCATCTCCGCCTGCAACAGGTCGTCGTCGACCACCAGGACCTTGTTGAGCCGGGCTTTGAACTTGTGGCGGTAGGGGATGGGCTTGGCCCGGGCGCGCATGGCGGCGGGGTCGAGGGGGAGGTAGACGTGGAAGGCGCTGCCCTTTCCCGGCTCGCTTTCGACCTCGACCCAGCCCTCGTGGTTGCTGGCGATGCGGTTGACGATGGCCAGCCCGAGGCCGCTGCCCTTGCCGGAGGACTTGGTGGAGAAGAAGGGGTCGAAGATCTTGTCGATGATCTCCTCGTCGATGCCCTCCCCGTCGTCCTGGACGGTGAGTTTCGCGTAGGGTTGACGTTGCCTGCTGGCTTTTCCCGCGTCGCCGGCGATGGGCGGCGGGGTGGCCTCCACGGTTTTGAGTTTGATCTGGATGGCGCCCCCGTCGGGCATGGCGTCGCGGGCGTTGATGCAGAGGTTGACCACCAGCTGGCTGAGCTGTCCCTTGTCGGCGGTGATGGTGAGGTGGGCGGGTTTGAGTTTGGTTTTGAGTTTGATCTTGTCGGACAGGCCCCGGGAGAGGAAGACCAGGTTGCGCTTGATGTCGGCGACCATGTCGAAGTTCTCGGGGTCGACGCGCTTGCGCTTGCTGAAGGTGAGCAAGCCCTTGGTGATGCCGATGGCGCTCTGACCGGCCTCGTGGATGATGTTGAGCTTCTTCCACAGCGGCGACTCCGGCTCCACCTCGCCCAAGGCCAGCTCGGTGTAGCCGCCGATGAGGGCCAGGAGATTGTTGAAGTCGTGGGTGACGCCGCTGACCAGAGTGCCGATGGCCTCCATCTTCTGCGCCTGGATGAGTTGCCGCTCGAGGTTGATCTTCTCGGTGATGTCCAGCGCCGCGACCATCACCATCGGCCGGCCGCCGATCTCCAGGCGCACCGGCGAGCAGGCCACGTGGACGACCTCCCCGTCGCCCCCGCGGAAGCGGACGCGGATCTCCTCGCCGCGTTTCCGCCGCGGGTGGCCGAGGGCCTGGTCGAAGGCGGCGGCCAGCTTGTCGCGGTCGGCCGGGATCACCAAGCTCTCCAGGGGGGCCGCCAGCAAGCGGGGTTGCTCCATCTTCATCATGGCGCAGAAGGCCTCGTTGACGAAGCCGAATCCTTCATCGCGGTCCCAGAGGAACATGCCGTAGGGAGCGTTGTCGACGAAGGCGGCGTTCTTGCGCTCCGACTCCAGCAACAGGAACTTGGACCGCTGGAAGTTCATGTGCACCCGCAACCGCGCCTGCACCTCGCGGCGGAAGAAGGGTTTGCCGATGAAGTCCGCGGCCCCGCGGCGGAAGGCCTCGACGATGTCGTCGCTGCCGTTGCGCTCGGAGACGATGATCACGCGGATGTCGGCGGTCCGAGGGTCGTCGCGCAGTTTCCCGCAGATCTCGGTGCCGTCCATGCCGGGCATCAGCACGTCGAGGAAGGCGAGG
>CAZDBC010000799.1:0-1543 GCA_964503295.1 uncultured Kiloniellaceae bacterium
TCTGCCCGATCGAGACGCCGGAGGGGCCGAACATCGGCCTGATCAACTCGCTGGCCTGCTACGCGCGGGTCAACCAATACGGCTTCATCGAGAGCCCGTACCGCAAGGTCGAGAACGGCAAGGTCACCGAGGAGGTCCGCTACCTTTCGGCGATGGAGGAGGGCCGCTACACGATCGCACAGGCCAACGCGGCGCTCGACAAGAACAACCGTTTCGTCGAGGACCTGATTTCCTGCCGTCACGGCGGCGAGTACCTGGTCGCCCGGCCGGAGGACATCGATTTCATCGACGTCTCGCCGAAGCAGCTGGTTTCGGTCGCGGCGGCGTTGATCCCCTTCCTCGAGAACGACGACGCAAACCGTGCGCTGATGGGCTCGAACATGCAGCGCCAGGCGGTGCCGCTGCTGCGCTCTGAGGCGCCGCTCGTCGGCACTGGCATGGAAGGCACGGTGGCCAAGGACTCGGGCGTCGCAATCGCGGCGCGCCGCGCGGGCATCATCGACCAGGTCGACGCCACGCGCATCGTCATCCGCGTCACCGAGGAAACCTCGAGCGGCGAGCAGGCGGTCGACATCTACAACCTGCTGAAGTTCCAGCGCTCGAACCAGAACACCTGCATAACGCAGCGGCCGCTGGTGAAGGTCGGCGACGTGGTCGAGCGCGGCGACATCATCGCCGACGGCCCGTCGACCAACCTCGGCGAGCTGGCGCTCGGCCGCAACGTGCTGGTCGCCTTCATGCCGTGGCAGGGCTACAACTTCGAGGACTCTATCCTGATTTCCGAGCGCATCGTGCGCGACGACGTCTTCACCTCGATCCACATCGAGGAGTTCGAGGTCATGGCGCGCGACACCAAGCTGGGCCAGGAGGAGATCACGCGCGACATCCCCAACGTCGGCGAGGATGCGCTGCGCAACCTCGACGAGGCGGGCATGGTCTACGTCGGCGCCGAGGTCGAGCCGGGCGACATCCTGGTCGGCAAGGTGACGCCGAAGGGCGAGTCGCCCATGACCCCGGAGGAGAAGCTGTTGCGTGCGATCTTTGGCGAGAAGGCCTCCGACGTGCGCGACACCTCGCTGCGCGTGCCGCCGGGTGTCGGCGGCACCGTGGTCGACGTGCGCGTGTTCTCGCGCCGCGGCGTCGACAAGGACGAGCGCGCCCTGGCGATCGAGCGGCTCGAGATCGAGAAGCTGGCCAAGGACCGCGACGACGAGAAGGCGATCCTGGAGCGCAGCTTCTACGGCCGCCTGAAGGACCTGCTGCTCAACCAGACGGCGACCAGCGGGCCCAAGGGCCTGAAGGCCGAAACCCGCATCACCGAGAAGGTCCTGGGCGACTTCACGCCCGGCCAGTGGCGCCAGATCGCGGTCAAGAACGACAAGCGCCAGGCCGACATCGAGGCCCTCAACAAGCAGTTCGAGCAGTCGATCGACGAGTTGACCAAGCGCTTCGAGAACAAGGTCGACAAGCTGCAGCGCGGCGACGAGTTGCCGCCGGGCGTCATGAAGATGGTCAAGGTGTTCGTCGCGGTGAAGCGCAAGCT
>CAZDBC010000800.1:0-239 GCA_964503295.1 uncultured Kiloniellaceae bacterium
GCTCGCCCCGCGACGTTCTGCTCGGCATGGCGATCGGCGGCTACGCGATCGGCGCGCGCCACGGGATCGTCTACCTTCGCGCCGAATACCGGTATCTCAAGGAGTATCTGGAGCGTCAGATCGCGGATCTGCGCGCCGAAGGCCTGCTGGGCCGGAACGTCCTGGGCTCGGCTTTCGAGTTCGACATCCGCATTCAGATGGGCGCCGGCGCCTATATCTGCGGCGAGGAAACGGCGCTG
>CAZDBC010000800.1:249-1542 GCA_964503295.1 uncultured Kiloniellaceae bacterium
CCCCGCGCAGAAGGGCTATAACGGCTGTCCGACCGTGGTGAACAACGTCGAGACCTGCGCGAGCTTGACACGCATCATGGAAATGGGCCCGAGCTGGTTCGCGCGGATGGGCACGGCCGAATCCAGCGGCGCCAAGCTCCTGAGCGTGTCCGGCGATTGCGCCCGGCCGGGCATCTACGAGATCGAGTGGGGCGTCACCCTGAACGCCGTGCTGGAGATGGTCGGCGCCGTCGACCCGATGGCGGTGCAGATCAGCGGCCCGTCCGGCGAGTGCGTCTCGGTGGCCCGAGACGGGGCGCGGCGCCTCTGCTACAGCGACCTGTCGAGCAACGGCTCTTTTATGATCTTCGACAAGAGTCGTGATCTTCTCGACATCGCTCGGCAGTTCACGCACTTCTTCGTCGACGAGTCCTGCGGTATCTGCACCCCCTGCCGGGCCGGCGGGATCGCGATGCTCGACAAGCTCGATCGGGTGATCGCGGGGCGTGCTTGTCAGAAGGATCTCGACGACTGCGAGAGCTGGGGCGCCCTGATGCGCGGCGCGAGCCGCTGCGGTCTGGGCACGACCGCCGCCAAACCGATCCTGACCACAATGCGCAAGTTCCCGGAGCTCTATCGGGCAAAGCTTCGCGAATCGGAGTCTACGCTGCTGGCGTCTTTCGACCTGGACGACGCGGTCAGCGGTTATGACGACATCGCCCGTGCCGTGAAAGCGGAGGCCAGCTCGTGAGCGTGCATCTGACGATCGACGGCAAAACGATCGAGGCCGCGCCGGGCGCGACGTTGATCGACGTCGCCGCGGACAACGGGGTCTACATCCCCTCGCTCTGCTACATGCGCGGCAAGCCCTGTCTGGGAACCTGCCGGGTCTGCTCGGTCAAGGTGAACGGCAACGTGATTGCCGCCTGCACCGTCAAGGTGGCGGCCGGCATGGAGGTCGCGGTCGACGAAGCGGAGGCGGCAGATTTCCGCAAGGCTCTCGTCGAGATCAACTTCAGCGAAGGCAATCACAACTGTCCGAGCTGCGAGAAGAGCGGTCGCTGCGAATTGCAGTCTCTCGGCTATGAGCTCGGGATGGTGGTGTCGCGTTTCCCCTATCGCTTTGCGAAGCGCAGCCGCGAGGACGCGTCGCAGCGCTTCTTCCTGGACAGGGACCGCTGCATTTTCTGCCAGCGCTGCGTCGAGTTCGTCCGCGACGAGGAGACCGGCCGGAAGATCTTCAGCATCGACAAGCGCGGCTCCAAGGCGGAAATCGTCATCGATGTCGCGCTCGCGGACCGGATGACCGGCGAA
>CAZDBC010000801.1:0-1537 GCA_964503295.1 uncultured Kiloniellaceae bacterium
ACCGCGTCCACCCCTTCGCCGGCTCGGCCTACAGCACGTCGAAGGCGGCGCTGGTGGCGCTCACCCGCGAGCTCGCCGCCGACCTCGCCGCGTACGGCATCCGGGTGAACGCCGTCTGCCCCGGCGAGATCAACACCGCCATCCTCTCGCCCGGGACCGAGCAGCTGGTCGAGCGCATCCCGATGCGCCGCCTCGGCTCGCCGGACGAGGTCGCCGCCGTCATCCACTACCTCTGCAGCCCGCAGAGCTCCTACGTGAACGGCGCCGAGATCCCGGTGAACGGCGGCCAGGACGTCTACTGAGCGCGCCGCTCAGGGCGACGTCGCGGCGCGCGCGTCGCTCACGAGACGGTGGATGAACGCGAGCTTGTCGACGACCGGCGCCGTCAGCACGAAGGGGTAGAGGTCCCCCAGCCCCATCGAGCGGTTGAGGCTGTTGACCGCGAAGACGAGCGGCAGCCACGCATCGACCAGGGCGCGCACCGAGGACGCGCGATACGGGTCCGCCGGCGGTTCCGTCGCGGCGGCCGCGACGACCGGCGCCGTCGGCGCCACCGCCAAGCCGAAAGACTGCGCCGTCTCCAGGCTGTCGACGATGTGGAGGTAGTGCGCCCAGCACTCGGCCCAGTCCTCCCACGGGTGCGCCGCCGCGTAGGCGCTGATATGGGCGTGGTGCCAGTCGGCCGGCGGACCCTCGGCGTAGTGGCGGGCGAGCGCCGCCTGGTAGTCCGCGCGCTCGTCGCCGAACAGGGCGCGGAAGGCGTCGAGGCGATCCCCCTCCCGCACCAGCCGCTCCCAGAAGAAGTGGCCGATCTCGTGGCGGAAATGGCCGAGCAGGGTGCGATAGACCTCGGCCATCTGCTCGCGGATCACGGTCCGCGTGACGTCGTCGGCCTCGGCGACGTCGATGGTGACGACCCCGGCGGCGTGGCCCGTGACCGCCGGCGCCCCCGGCACCGCCGCGACGAAGTCGAAGGCGAGCCCCCAACCCGGCGCCTCCGCCCGCGTCGGCGGGCGGAAACCGAGCCGGAACAGGCCGTAGAGGAGCATGCGCTTGGCGCGCTCGAGGCGCTGCCAGCGGGCGCGGTTCGGGGCCACGGCGAGATCGGGGACGGTGCGATTGTGGGCGCAGCCGGCGCAGAGCGGGCCCGGGCCGGTCTCGACCATCCAGTTGCAGCCGGCGTCCTCGCGGTTGGCGCACGGCCATGCGTCGAGTTCGCGCCCGATCGCGCGCCACCGTGCGCCCGCCGAGGACGGCACGAACGAGGCCATCTCCAGCGCGGCGGGCCGAAAGCCCAAGAGCGCACCGCAGCCGCCGCAATAGGTGTTCTCGAAGGAGACCGCCAGGCCGCAGCGCGCGCAGTGGAACGCCCGCATCTCAGCTGCCCCGGACCGGTGACGCCGCGCTCGGCGCCCCGGTCAAGCGGCGGTGCCGCGCAGGCGCTCGCCGCGGCGGCGCAAGAGCTCGATCGTGGTGAGCAGCGCGATCGAGACCAGCACCAACAGCGTCGCCACGGCGAGGATGGTCGGGCTGATCT
>CAZDBC010000802.1:0-1535 GCA_964503295.1 uncultured Kiloniellaceae bacterium
TGATCCGCGCGAGCAGTCCCTCCGCCTCCTGGTCCAGCACGGCGTCGCGGTCGAAGTCCGGGGTCAGCGCCTCGAGCGCGGCCCAGGCGAGCGCGGCGTTGCCGATCTGGTGCGCGCCGGCGAGCAGCGCGTTGTCCGGCAGTGCGTCGAGCCGGGCGCCCAGCGCCTCGCGCATGGCCGCCTCCTCCGCCTCGCCCACGGTCTGGAGCTCGGCCCCGGCCGAGCGCGCGGCGGATGCGATCACGTCCAGCGCCTCGCCGCGCGCGCCGGTGATCAAGGGCGCGCCGCGCCGCGCGACCCCCGCCTTGTCGAGCGCCCGTTGCCAGAGATGGTCGCCCAGCCGGCCGGCATGGTCGTCACCGACATTGGTCAGGATCGCGAGCTCGGCATCCAGCGCGGTGACCTGGTCGTAGCGGCCGCCCAGCCCGGTCTCCATCACCGCGAAGGCGCAGCGGCGCGCCTCGAACAGACACAGTGCGACCAGCATGATGGCGTCGTGGAAAGTGACCGACCAGGCTGGGTCACGCCGCGCCTGGTCAACGGCGAGAGGAAGCACGCGCTGCTCCCAAGCCTGGGCGATCTCGTCATGGCTCGCGGGCTCGCCGCCGATGCGAACGCGCTCCGCGAAATCGAACAGGTGCGGACTGGTCATGGTGCCGACCGGGCCCGCAATCTCGAGCCCGGCGCTGAGCAGCATGGCGACCGAGCCCTTGCCGGCGGTGCCGGCGACCTGGATGGTGCGGCGGGTCGGGTGGCCGTCGGGCCACAGGCGGACGATCCACTCGCGCATCAGCGCGAGGCGCGCGAGCTTCGTGCTGGCCCAATCGGCATGCAGAATCTGATCGACCGCGTTCAGATAGGCGGTGTCGGCGGGGGCGGTGCGGGGATCACCCTGGTCCATGACCGCTGCTAGCTGCCTTTCACCGCCATGGTCAGCCAGGTGGCAACCAGCGCTGGCTTCACTTCATCCTCGATCTCCACCGTGACCGTGCTCTTGAGGATCAGCCGGCCCTGCCCCTTGTCCTCGACCCCGGAAAGTTGGAAGCGCGCGCGAATGCGCTTGCCGACTTTGACCGGCGCCATGAAGCGCACCCGCTCGAAGCCGTAGTTGACGCCCCACGCGGTGCCCTCGGGCGGCATGCCGATCTCGTACGCGAACTTGGACAGCATCGAGAGCGACAGGAAGCCATGCGCGATGGTGGCGCCGAACGGCCCCTTGGCCGCCCAGTCGGGGTCGACGTGCAGCGGATTGTGGTCCTTGGTGACCTCGGCGAAGGTGTCGATGCGGTCCTGGCCGATCGTGTACCAGCCGGTGACGCCGAGCTCGTGGCCGACGAATTCCTGGATGTTGTGCACGGTCCAGCCCGTGGCGGCGGCCGCTTGGCTCATGCGCGCTCTCCCCTTCGTGTCGCTCCGTCCGGCAGCGTCAGGCCGTGGGCCGCGTCTCGAACCCGGCGGTTCCGGGCTCCTCCGCCGCGAACTCCTCGACCGCCGTCACCCGGGCGGCAGGCGAGCCGTCGTGGCAGCCGGCGATC
>CAZDBC010000803.1:0-1533 GCA_964503295.1 uncultured Kiloniellaceae bacterium
CGAATCGCCCGGGCTACCCGCTGTTGAAGGAAGGCATCGAGCGTTTCTTCATCACGGATATCAACAACCCGGCCGCCGGCGCGCAGGCGCAGAGCGATCTGTACGTCATGTGGGACGCTTTCGCGGGCGTGAACCGCACGGCGGGCGCATTCGAGGGGATGCTGGCCACGGCGAAGTTCAACCACTTGCCGGGTGGGTCCAACGTCCTGTACGCGGACGGTCACGTCGAGTTCATCCGCTGGGGTACCGGTCCGCCCCTGTGGATGCCCGAAGGCAGTGTCGCCGACAGCGGCTTCTCCGTGAGCTGGTTTACCATCGCGGGCGGCTTCGGTTGATGCGGCTCGAAGCCTTATAGTGCCGCCACTACACAACCCTTATTCAGCGGGCTCGGCGTTCGGCGCCGGGCCCGCACATTCCTGCAAGCAGTTAGCATGACAGAGTTCTCCCAATGGCCCTGTTCGATTCGCGAACGGGGAACTATGCACGCGTTTTAGAGGAGCGAAGTCGCATGACGCGTAGCATTTCCAAATTGATTGTAGGGCTGGCCTTAACCGTAAGTCCCATGCTCGCTGGGTGTGGAGGCGGCAGCCGCGAAATGGAGATCACGCGAGACGTCGAGACCGAGGCAGACCAACGGTCTGCTGAGCAGGCCCACCAATTCTTCAGCAATTACTTCGACGAACTCGAACGCGAGGGCAAAGAAGGATACGGACCCCAGGCCGCCGTTCAAGGCGCCGGACAGCAACAACAGCAACGGGGACGCCGGTAATGGACGGAAGTGCCACGGACTGCCGAAGCTGAACCGCGATATAAAGCGACAAACTTAGTGGCGCTGGCATTTTCTGTGAGTCTCATGAGCATTGGGATAGCAGTTTCTTGCGCTGAGCCCCTCCCGAAACCCATAAGAGGCGTTTGCACGGGACCGCAAATCGCCCAACTTAAGGCTTTCGCCCATGCGGGACCGCTGCCAAGCGTCGCGCGCTAATCCCACAGGCGCGCGGCCGTTTGCCAGCCCGGTTCGTCCACGTAAGGCGTAAAAGGCACTTCCACCAGCTAACCTTTTAGGCCTTCCGCTGCCGTCCTGCGTCCGTCAGAGAGTGGCGGGCTGGTTTGTAACCGCCCCCAAAGCCCACAAATGCTTCGGGTCCCGAGGGGCCCTCAGTCATCCAAGTTGCTAATCCTATGCGTACGCTGGAACGACTCGGACAAACAGATGGGATGGGAAAGAACAGGCTGGCAGGTAAAGAGGGAAGGTCCAGGGGCAATCATATTCACAGGACTGAAAGGAGGTGGACACAAGATGGAATCAGAACAAGAAATGGAGACAGGGTTGGCTAACTGGAAAGTGCATCGATACGTGAAGCTGTTCGAAAGCATTCGAAAGAAAGTGCCGAGCGAACAGGTTGCGCTGACGTTGCTGCAAGAGGTGACCAAGGATTTGAGGATGGACCGGATCCGCGACGAGCGGAACGCGAGCCGCTACATGGACCAGGACAATGGCCATGGGGGCGGGACTGTCAAAGGCAATGGCGG
>CAZDBC010000804.1:0-1531 GCA_964503295.1 uncultured Kiloniellaceae bacterium
CGAGGGGTTTTCATGGATCTTAGACTTAGGCTCAAATTCCTAACCATCAACTAAAAAATACGTTTGGCGCATAAACGAATTCGCAACAATATGACTAAAAGTCATTTAACTCCAATGGCTTGCTCAACCCTCTCTAGTATATCAGATTTCCGTTAATGTGACTCCGCGTGAATTCAAACGGCTATGCTCACCAGTAAGCGGGTGGGAGCCAGGGATCAAACGAGACCGCTTCGTCAACGCCGAGAACCTTCAAACTGAAACGCTACCGACGACCAAGCCTAGCCAAAAATTGGGCCGCCGCCCGCGGTGATGCGAGCGGCGGTCTTTGCCGGTTCGGTTCGCCTCGCAGCAGCGCCGTCAGTTCTTCTCGCTCTGGCCCTGCTCGGCGGTCTGGGTGCCGGTCAGCGCGCCCTTGACCGAGGCCACTTCCTGGCTGGTCTTGGTCTCGGCACTCACCGTGTGGCCGGCGCAACCGGCCCAGGCGGCCGTCGAAAAGGCGCCCACCGACAGGGCAATAACCAAGGCATTCAAGGTCATACGCATACGCTTGTCTCCCATGCCTGTTCAGGTTGGAAGGTTAACGGCGCAACCGCCACCAGGTCAAATCACGAAATTCCCGGTTGCCCGAACGCCGGGCTCAGGCCGCCCGGCGGGCGAGCGCCTCGAGTACGGCATCGCCCATCTCCGCGGTCGAGAGCGCGCCGCCGCCCGGCCCGGCGATGTCCGCGGTGCGCTTGCCCTCGGCCAGCAGGCCGGCGACCGCCTCCTCGAGCAGGCGGGCGTCGTCGTCGAGGTCGAAGGAATAGCGCAGCATCATGGCAAAGGAGAGGAGGCTGGCGAGCGGATTGGCCTTGCCCTGGCCGGCGATGTCCGGCGCCGAGCCGTGCACCGGCTCGTAGAGCGCCTTGCGCCGGCCGCGCTCGTCCGGGTCGCCGAGCGAGGCCGAGGGCAGCATGCCGAGCGAGCCGGTCAGCATGGCCGCCTCGTCGGACAGCATGTCGCCGAACAGGTTGTCGGTCACGATGACGTCGAACTGCTTGGGCGCGCGCACGAGCTGCATGGCGCAGTTGTCGGCATACATGTGCGTCAGCTCGACGTCGGCGTAGTCTTCCTCGTGCAGCTTCGTCACCTCCTCGCGCCACAGCACGCCCGATTCCATCACGTTGGCCTTCTCGGTCGAGCAGACCTTGTTGCGCCGCTTGCGCGCGAGCTCGAAGGCGACCCGGGCGACGCGCCGGATCTCCGGCGTGGTGTAGACCTGGGTGTTGACGCCGCGCCGGGTCCCGTCGGGCAGCTCCTCGATGCCGCGCGGCTCGCCGAAATAGACGCCGCCGGTCAGCTCGCGCACGATCATGATGTCGAGCCCCTCGACCACTTCGCGCTTCAGGCTGGACGCGTCCGCAAGCGCGGTGAAGCAGAGGGCGGGGCGCAGATTGGCGAAAAGCTCCAGATCCTTGCGCAGGCGCAGAAGGCCCGCCTCGGGACGCACCTCGAAGGGCACGCCGTCCCATTTCGGCCCGCCGACCGCGCC
>CAZDBC010000805.1:0-805 GCA_964503295.1 uncultured Kiloniellaceae bacterium
ATGGGCAAGCACCCGGGCGATATTCACCGCCCATTCATTTATGCCGAACGCATCCGACTCCAAGACTTCCGTGGTGACCTTGTTTGCGATCACCTTGTCTAGGGCGATGACCGTAGCCGATCGAGGCAGGCCGGAGATAAACGCCATTTCTCCGACGAAACTACCCCTACCGAGTTTTGCAATGGGAATCAACTTTCCGTTGTTTGACTTGGCAACCTGAACGTGCCCCGATCGGACGATATATAGGTCCCGTGTTGTGTCGCCCTCTCGAAACAGCACCTGGTTTGCTCCGAACTGTACGAGTTGTGTGTTTTTAGCCATTTTCTTGCATGCCTTTCGGTGGACTGAATTCAACCGCCGACCACCTGTTTCTCTGATATTTTCACATACCTTCATCGGTCTCCATCGGTTGTATTCGGGACACAATTTCACCTCCATCGGCACTTCTGCATGGACCACGGAGCCGAATCGGGCTCTACAAAGCACATGACTGCGTCAACACATCGTTCTAAAGAGGAAAGCAATGGGAGGCGTCGGTGAAAAGGTGAAGACGTCCCGATCGACCCCCGGGAAGTGGCGCCGCGACGGTCGATCGGAACCGGACTCTTGTGGTTATTGAATTACGCCGGACTAATCGCCTTCGCGCGGTAAAAACGCTTCGCGGCCGGGAAAGTGCAGTCGCTTGCGGGCTACGGCGTCGCTGAACACGGCGAACTCACAGGTGGCGGTACTGAACACCGTGCCGCTTGCTCCTTCTACGGTCACCTCGACCGTGGCGTGCTTGCTGCCAACTTCGCTCGCTCGC
>CAZDBC010000805.1:815-1531 GCA_964503295.1 uncultured Kiloniellaceae bacterium
CCTGGCCGGTTGGTGGTACTGAATCGAGAGCTGTTTGGTAACTCCGGCCGTGCCGTGTACCGCATGGAGATACCACCCGCCGATCTCGTCGGCCAGCGTAGCTTGAACTCCCCCGTGGATTACTCCGGGGTAGCCTTCCAGTTCCGGCCGGGGATCCCAGTTGCTCGTAACGACATCTCCGTCACGGTAGAACTCCAGCCGCAATCCGGTGTCGTTGTTGGGATCGCACCCGAAGCAGTTGTAACCCGGGATGCCGGTGTAGGGATTTGGAACTTTTCCTTTTGTTTGATCCACGCCGCGAGTATAAATGCCGGTGCTTCTGATCGCAATTGATCGCGTGATAAGCTGGCACTATGAATCAACCGTCATCCGGTCGCACGTGGAGTGCGTCATCACCGTGGCTGATCGTGCTGTCCTATGTTGCTTTCGTGAGTCTGGGGCTCCCCGACGGTCTCCTCGGGGTCGCCTGGCCACGGATGCGTGCCGGATTCAATCAGCCCCTGGACGCCTTGGGGATGCTCCTTGTGGTGACAACCACGGGATACATGGTTTCCAGCTTCCTCAACGGCGCCATTGCCCGGTGGATGGGGGTAGGGGGGTTGCTGGCGGCCAGTTCCGTGGCAACTGCAGTTGCGCTTTTCGGGTATACCGCCGTACCGGCCTGGTGGATGGTTGTTGCCCTGGGATTTCTCGCCGGCCTCGGCGCGGGAGCTATC
>CAZDBC010000806.1:0-1531 GCA_964503295.1 uncultured Kiloniellaceae bacterium
CGTCGATCTCCAGTCCGGGCAGGCGCTCCGCGGGAACGCTGGTGGTATTTGGTTGATGATTCCAGGTTTTGTGCGCCGCGGCGGTGGAGGGGAGAAGGAGGGAAAATGCGAGAAGCGCCGGAAGGAGTTCATTTCGCATGATTTTGCCCCGTCTCCAAAAGTTCACCGTAGCATTTCTTGAACAAGCGGGTGTATTCACCGGACTTGATAAGATCGCGCAATCCCCGGTTCAAGGCTTTGAGCAGATACTGGCGGCGTTTGTTGACGCCGAAGGCAAGATACGCGTCGAGAAGGACCTTGTCGGTCAGAATGAACTTTCCCGGGAAGACGTTTTTTTGAAAGTAGAGGCTGTTGATCCTCGAGTTGAGGGCCGCGTCGATCTTCTTTTCCGCCAAGTCGCGGTGCAACTTTTCGGTGGACTTGTAGACCACCACGTCCTTGACCAGGCCGTATTCCTCGTATTCGCGGCAGGCTTGCTCCTCCACGCCCGCCATGGCCCCGATGGTCTTGTCGCTCAAATCCCCCAAGTCGGTTTCGGGGTCGGCGTCCGCGGGCAGGACCAGAACGGCGGCGTTCTCGTCGAAGGGCCAGGAGAAGTCGATTCTTTTCTGCCGTTGCGGGGTGATGGTGACGCTGACGCTCATGTCGCACTCGCCGTCGACCACTTTCCGGTAATGCTCCTCGAATCCCGGGCAATCGACGTAGGAGAGTTCGAGGCCTTGGTTCCGCGCCACGTGCTCGAGGATCTCGTGGTAGAATCCTTCCCGCTCGCCGGTTTCGGGGTTGGTGTAGTCGTAGGGTTGGAACTCATAGCGGGCGACCTTGATTTTGTTTAGGCCTTGTTGGCCGCAGGAGGACAGCAAGTGAAGAGCCGCCGCGGCGCCCAGGAGAAGCGCCGCCAAGACGCGGCGGGTGCTTAGAGGTCTTTTCTTGCAGGCGCTCATCGAGCCTCCCCCTCTTCCTTGTTGGTTCAGGTTCGGTCGTCGCTGGGGCCGGTCGGCCCGACCATGCGCAGGGGATCGACCGCCTGATCGAAGGCGGCGGCGTGCAGGTGGCCCAAGGCGAGGCAGGCTTCTTTCAGCGTGAGGTTCTCGGCGTGGGCTTTGTGGGCGATGTCGGCGGTTTTGTCGTAGCCGATGACCGGGCTGAGGGCGGTCGCCAGCATCAGGGAGCCGCGCAGATGCCGGTCGATTCGTTCTTGGTCGGGCTCGAGTCCTTTGACCAGATGTTCGGTGAAGCTGCCGCAGGCGTCGGCGAGCAACCGGATCTGCGTCAGCAAGTTGTGGATCATCAGGGGTTTGAACACGTTGAGCTGGAAATTGCCTTGGGAGGCGGCGAAGCCGATGGCGGCGTCGAGGCCCATGACCTGGACCGCCACCTGGGTCATCGCCTCGCACTGGGTGGGGTTGACCTTGCCCGGCATGATGGATGAACCCGGTTCATTGGCGGGAAGGTGGAGTTCGCCCAGTCCGCAACGAGGCCCGGACCCGAGCCAGCGCAGGTCGTTGGCGATCTTCATCAGCGCCCCCGC
>CAZDBC010000807.1:0-1530 GCA_964503295.1 uncultured Kiloniellaceae bacterium
CCAGCATGTTGATGATGCCGCGGTAGTTCATGTCCATGTGGTACCAGTGGTTCAGCCCGGCTCCGAGGATCACCATGGAGCGACCCTCGGTCTTCTCGGCGTTGAGCGCGAACTGGCGCGCCAGCGTGATCACCCGGTCGCGCGGCACGCCGGTGATCTTCTCCTGCCAGGCCGGCGTGTAGGGCACGTCGTCGTCGAACGAGGCCGCGACGTTGCTCCCGCCCAGGCCGCGGTCGATGCCGTAGTTGGCGACCAGCAGATCGAACACCGTCGCGACGTAGGCCTCGCCGTCCTTCAGCTTCAGGCGGCGTGCCGGCAGGTTGCGCAACTGGATCTCGTCGTGCGCGCTCTCGGGAAAGTGGGCGTGCTTGAGGCCGCCGAAATAGGGAAACTGGACCGGCAGGACCTCGTCGTGGTCCTCGATCAGCGACAGCGTCAGCTCGGCATCCGCGCCGTCTGCCGCATTGCGCGGCTCGATGTTCCACTTTCCGCTCTCGCCCCAGCGAAAGCCGATCGAGCCGTTCGGCACGATCGGTTTCCTGCCGGCCTGGTCGAAGGCGACCGTCTTCCAGTCGGGATTGTTGTCCTGGCCCAGTCCGTCCGCGAAGTCGGAGGCGCGAACCATGCGCCCGGGCACGTAGCCGTCGCCGCGCTTCTCAAGACGCACCAGGAACGGCATGTCCGTGTAGCGCCGGCAGTAGTCGGCGAAGTAGGGAGCGGCGCGATCCAGATGGAACTCCTTGAGGATGACGTGGCCCATGGCCATGGAAAGAGCCGCGTCGGTTCCCGCGCGCGGCGACAGCCACATGTCGCCGAACTTCGCCGCCTCGCTGTAGTCCGGGCTGATCACCGCGCTCTTTGTGCCCTTGTAGCGGACCTCGGTATAGAAGTGCGCATCGGGCGTGCGCGTCTGCGGCACGTTCGAGCCCCAGAGAATCAGAAAGCCGGCGTTGTACCAGTCGGCGCTCTCCGGCACGTCGGTCTGCTCGCCCCAGGTCTGCGGGCTCGAGGGCGGCAGGTCGCAGTACCAGTCGTAGAAGCTGAGGCAGGTGCCGCCGAGCAGCGAGAGATAGCGGGTGCCGGCGGCATAGGACACCATCGACATGGCCGGAATCGGCGAGAAGCCGGCGATGCGGTCGGGACCGTACGTCTTGACGGTGTAGACGTTGGCCGCGCCGATGATCTCGGTGACCTCGTCCCAGCTGGTCCGTACCAAGCCGCCGCGCCCGCGGATCGACTTGTAGTGGCGTGACTTTTCGGGGTCCTCGACGATCGACGTCCAGGCCGCGACCGGATCCTGCGTCTTGCGCGCCGTGCGCCACAGCTCGAGCAGGCGGCCGCGGATCATGGGGTACTTGAGGCGATTGCCGCTGTAGAGGTACCAGGAGTAGCTCGCCCCGCGCGAACAGCCGCGCGGCTCGTGGTTGGGCATGTCCGGGCGGGTGCGCGGGTAGTCGGTCTGCTGGGTTTCCCAGGTGACCAGCCCGTTCTTGACATAGATCTTCCAGCTGCACGAGCCGGTGCAGTTGG
>CAZDBC010000808.1:0-669 GCA_964503295.1 uncultured Kiloniellaceae bacterium
GGGTGTTCGTCCTCGCCAAAATCGCCGGCATCCTGCTGGCCTTGACCTTGTTCGTGCTGATCTGCGTCATGGGGTCGCTGATTTCGTTGCGCGTCGCCGCCAAGGACCAATACCGCATCGACTACATCAGTTTCTACCTTTACTTCGGCTTCATCTTTCTGGGCGGGGTCTATGGAACCGTCCGCAACTACATCCACCGCAGGCCTTTTTCATCGGAGGCGATTTTCGCCACCGCCGTGCTGTTTTTCGCTCTGATCTTGCAGATCCAGTTTCTGCCCTTCGGTTCCTACAAGGATCCGATCAACCTGGCGGCGATTCCTCCCTTGGGCCTTCTCTTTTTCGCCGTGTGGATCATGGGGGCGGTCACCGTCATGTTCTCCACCCGCTTGGACATGGTTCCGAATCTGGTGTGCTGCTCCGTGATCTTCGTCCTCGGCTTGGTCTCCGACTACATGCTCGGGCAACTCCTCGAAAAAGGCTTCTTGTTCAAATTCCTGTACGCCTTGATCCCCAACTGGCAGTTTTTCTGGCTGGCCGACGCCTTCGCCAAAGAGAAAAGCATACCGTTGGCCTATATCGCCTGGGCGTTCTGCTACGTGGCGCTTTACATCGTGGTTTGCTGCGTATTCGCCATTTTGTTGTTCCGCGACCGTGAAGTGGGCGGTTCCC
>CAZDBC010000808.1:679-1526 GCA_964503295.1 uncultured Kiloniellaceae bacterium
CCCCCGCGTGACGGGTTTCGCAACTGACACCGGGGAGAGTCTCGCGTGGCGGAAGTTGTTTGAAGATGTGGACCATAACATAAGGAAGGATTTGCCAATGTTAGCCCATGAGGTTTCCGGCGATGTCGTCACCGTCCTTTTCCAGGACCGTCTCGACACGGTCAAGTGCATGGATTTCGAAGAGGAGTTGCTTCAACTGGTCACCGACCAACGAGGGCCGATCGTGTTCGACATGTATGAAGTGGTCGGGATATCGTCGATGTTCCTTCGCCTCTGCGCGAAGGTCCGGCAACTAAAAGACGGCAAGGAGTTCAAGGTCATCAACGCCAATCCGGCGGTGATGAAAGTGTTTCGGATCACCAAGATGGACAAGTTCATCGAGATCAAGCCCTTGCAGGGGGTGTGACACGTGGCCGGGCCGCCCGGTTCATGATCGGCGCGGACCTCGCCCCCGCCCGCCGCTTTTCCACGCGGTGGCGTCGCGGATTTCAACAAACTTCCACCTTCCGTCGGAAACCTCGGCGGAGAAAACGTAAAGGCAATGAAATGGATCGCATCTACATCAGCGCCACCGGCCAGCACGCGGGAAAAACCACCATCAGCCTCGGGCTCTACCGTCTTTTCGAGAAGCTCGGCAAATCCATCGCCTACATCAAGCCGGTCGGACAGCGTTCGCTGGAATACGAGGGGCACAGTGTGGACGAGGACGCCATCTTGTTCCGCGAACACCTCAAATGCAACACGCCGGTGGAGGCGCTCACCGCCGTCACCGTGCCGCGTGGTTTCACCGAGAAATACGTCTTCAACCGCAACCGCGGGCAGATTTACGACGACATCGACAAAGCCA
>CAZDBC010000809.1:0-1526 GCA_964503295.1 uncultured Kiloniellaceae bacterium
AATAGATGGAAGGTGCCGACGAGATTGACCTCAAGCGTGCGGCTGAAGAGCGCGGGGTCGTGCGGACCGTCGCGGCCCACCAGCTTGCCGGCCGGCGCGATGCCGGCGCAGGCCACCGCGACCCGCAACGGTGCCGCGTCGAACCCGTCGATCGCCCGGGCCATGGCCCCGCCGTCGGCCACGTCGACGCCCAGCGCGGTCACGCCCGCCCTCGCCTCGATGCGCTCGACGTCCAGATCCAGAGCCAGGACCTTGGCGCCACGGGCGACCAGGGCCGCGACCGTCGCCGCCCCGAGGCCGGAGCCGGCGCCGGTCACGACCGCCCCGGCGCCCGCGAGCTCGATCGCCACGGCCTGTCCGCTCACGCCAGCTTGCGGCGGACTTCGTCGAGGGCGTCGTCCATCACCGCCTTGGCGCGGTCGCCGTCGAGATGGGCCCGCAGGAGTTCCCGCGTCGCCTGCACCGACAGCTGGGCGGCCTGCGCGCGAACGTCCTGCAGCGCCCGGCTCTCGGCCGCGGCGATGCGGTCCATCGCCTGCTGGGTGCGACGCTGCAGGCGCTGCTCGAGCTGCTCACGCGACATCCGCTCCAGGCGCTGGGCCTCCTCGTGGGCGTGGTCGACGATGGCCTTCGCCTGCGCCTCGCCCTCGTGCAGCTTGCGCTGGTAGTTCGCCAGCATCGACTGCGCTTCTTCGCGCAGCCGCTGTGCCTCTTCGAGCTCGTGCTTGATGCGTTCGGCGCGGGAATCGAGGGCGCCGAAGACCGCGCGGGTCAGCGGCCGGTAGATGGCCGCGATCAGGATGACCAGCGCGATGGCGAGAATGATGAGCTCACCCATGGCTCAAGCCGCCTGCTTGCGCGCGTCGGCGACGGCGCGCGCCGCCTCCTCGCTCGTGATGTCGACCCCGACGAGCCGCCCGACCGCCTCGCGCGACGCGTCGCGGGCGACGTCCTCGAGCGCCTTCAGCGCCTCCTCGCGGGCGGCGGCGATCCGCTGGTCCGCCTCGGCGAGCTGGCGCTGCAACGAGCGCTCGAGTTCGGCCTCCTGGCGGGCGGCATCGGCCCGGATGCGCTCGTTGGCCGCGTCCAGTTCGGCTCGTGCGCGAGCCTGCGCGTCGGCGACCAGCTTCTCGTGCTGCGCCATCGCCTCCTGGGCTTCCTGGCGCAGGCTGTGGGCCCGATCGAGGTCGGCGGCGATCCGATCCTGGCGGGTCTCCAGGATGTCGGCGACCCGCGGCAGCGCCCGTTTCGCCAAGAGCCAGTAGAGCAGGGCGAAGGCGATGACGAGCCAGAAGACTTGGCTCGGATAGGAGGTCGGATCGAGCTGTGGCAGTCCGCCCGACGCGGCATCGCCGCCGGCGTGCTCGCCGGCGGGGTCACCGCCCGTGGCGGCCAGCGCCGCGTCGGCCAGAAGGACCGAGGCGGCCGCCAGCGCCGATGCCGCTTTCACCTCAGGTGAAGAGGACGAGGAGCGCGATCAGCAGCGTAAAGAGGCCGATCGACTCGACCAGGGCGAAGCCGATGAT
>CAZDBC010000810.1:0-1524 GCA_964503295.1 uncultured Kiloniellaceae bacterium
CGGGCCCGGCGCGTCCGCTCGGCGTGCAGCGAGACGAGCACGTCCCGCGGGTCGGCCCGCGCAGGCACGACCGCCCCGATTGTCAGGCCCTCCGTCGGGCCGGTCGGCACGTCCTTCATCGAGTGCACCGCCAGGTCGACGCGGCCGTCGAGCAGGGCCTCCTCGAGCTCCTTGGTGAACAGGCCCTTGCCGCCGATCTCGGCCAGCGCGCGGTCCTGAACCCTGTCGCCCGTCGTCTTGATGACCACGAGCTCGAGCGCGCCCGGCACGGCCAGCGCATCGTGCGCCGCGGCCAGGCGGTCGCGCACCTCCTGCGCCTGGGCCAGCGCGAGCGGGCTGCCGCGGGTGCCGATGCGCAGGACGGGAGGGGCAGAGGGTGCGGCGGGCATGGCCCTACCTAGCGCAAATCCCGTGCCGGCAAAAGCGGCGCGCGAGCGGCGGTTTCCTTGCCGCCCGCCGACTGCTTATATGACCCAAAGCGGTCCTGGCGGCCGCGCTGGTCAGTAGCTCAACGAGGAAAGGATGTCGGGCCGCGTCGGCGGAACGCCCGCGGACCGGACGGCAGGACGAACCAAGACGAACATGGCATCGGGCTCCGAAAAGATCGTGCTCGGCATCGAGACCTCCTGCGACGAGACCGCGGCCGCCGTGGTCACCGGGGAGCGGCGCATCCTCTCCAACCGGGTCCTGTCGCAGCTCGGCGCGCACGCGCCCTACGGCGGCGTGGTGCCGGAAATCGCCGCGCGCAATCATCTGGAGCATCTCGACGGCCTGATCCGCGACGCGCTGGCCGAGGCGGAAATCGGCTTCGAGAGCCTGTCCGGAGTGGCCGCAACCGCCGGGCCGGGCCTGATCGGCGGCGTTTTCGTCGGTGCCATGACCGCCAAGGCGATCGCTGCCGCGCGCGATCTGCCCTTCGTCGCGGTCAACCACCTGGAGGGCCACGCCCTGACCGTGCGTCTGACCGAGCCGGTGGCCTTTCCCTACCTTCTGCTGCTGGTGTCCGGCGGCCATTGCCAGCTGCTGATCGTCGAGGGGGTCGGCCGCTATCGCCGGCTCGGCGGCACGATCGACGACGCGGTCGGCGAGGCCTTCGACAAGTGCGCCAAGCTGCTCGGCCTGCCCTATCCCGGCGGGCCGGCGCTCGAGCAGGTCGCGACGGCCGGCGATCCGCACCGCTTCGACCTGCCGCGCCCGCTGCTCGGCCGGCCCGGCTGCGACTTCTCCTTCTCCGGCCTCAAGACGGCCCTGCGCCAGCGCCTGGAGCGCCTGCCCAAGCCGCTCGCGGCACGCGACCGCGCCGACCTCGCCGCCAGCTTCCAGGCCGCCGTCGGCGACGTGCTGGCCGACCGCTGCGCCCGCGCGCTGGCGGAGTTTCGCGCGCGGACCGGCCGACCGGGACCGCTGGTCGTGGCCGGCGGCGTCGCCGCCAACCAGGCGCTGCGCCGGCGGCTGGCGGAGCTGGCCGCCGGGCAGGACGCCGAGCTGCGCGTCCCGCCGCCGGCGCTCTGCACCGACAACGCC
>CAZDBC010000811.1:0-1522 GCA_964503295.1 uncultured Kiloniellaceae bacterium
AAGGGCGTGGACACGCTGGCGAACGCGGTGAAGGTGACGCTGGGGCCTAAGGGGCGCAACGTGGTGCTCGACAAGGCGTTCGGCGCGCCGCGCATCTCGAAGGACGGCGTCTCGGTCGCCAAGGAGATCGAGCTTTCCGACAAGTTCGAGAACATGGGCGCGCAGATGCTGCGCGAGGTGGCGGTCAAGACCTCGGACCTGGCCGGCGACGGCACGACGACGGCAACCGTGCTGGCGCAGTCGATCGTCAAGGAGGGCGTGCGCGCGGTGGCCGCGGGCCTCAACCCGATGGACCTCAAGCGCGGCATCGACAAGGCCGTGGCCGTGGTGATGGACGACCTCAAGAAGCGTTCGCGCGACGTGAGCTCGTCGGACGAGATCGCCCAGGTGGGCACGATTTCGGCCAACGGCGAGCGCGCGATCGGCGAGATGATCGCCAAGGCGATGCAGACCGTCGGCAACGAGGGCGTGATCACGGTCGAGGAGGCCAAGGGCCTGGAGACCGAGCTCGACGTGGTCGAGGGCATGCAGTTCGACCGCGGCTACCTCTCGCCCTACTTCGTGACCAACGCGGAGAAGATGGTCTGCGAGCTGGAGAACCCGTACATCCTGATCCACGAGAGCAAGCTCTCCAACCTGCAGTCGCTGCTGCCGGTGCTCGAGAGCGTGGTTCAGTCGGGCCGGCCGCTCTTGATCATCGCCGAGGACGTCGAGGGCGAGGCGCTGGCCACGCTGGTGGTCAACAAGCTGCGCGGCGGCCTCAAGATCGCCGCGGTCAAGGCGCCGGGCTTCGGTGACCGCCGCAAGGCGATGCTGCAGGACATCGCGATCCTGACCGACGGTCAGGTGGTTTCCGAGGATCTGGGCATCAAGCTCGAGAACGTCACGCTCGACATGCTCGGCACCGCGAAGAAGGTCTCGATCACCAAGGACGAGACCACGATCGTGGACGGTGCCGGCAAGAAGCAGGACATCGAGGCGCGCTGCAACCAGATCCGGGCGCAGGTCGAGGAGACGACCTCGGACTACGACCGCGAGAAGCTGCAGGAGCGGCTGGCCAAGCTGGCCGGCGGCGTGGCGGTGATCCGCGCCGGCGGTGCCACCGAGGTCGAGGTGAAGGAGCGCAAGGACCGCATCGACGACGCCACGCACGCGACCCGCGCGGCGGTCGAGGAGGGTGTCGTCCCGGGCGGCGGCGTGGCGCTGCTGCGCGCGATCAAGGCACTCGACAAGCTCAAGGCCGACAACGACGACCAGCGCCGCGGCGTCGAGATCGTGCGCCGGGCCCTGGAGGAGCCGGCGCGGCAGATCGCGATCAATGCCGGCGTCGACGGCTCGATCGTGGTCGGCAAGATCCTCGAAAGCAAGGAGGATTACTTCGGCTACAACGCCCAGACCGGCGAGTACGGCGATCTGGTCAAGGCCGGCGTGATCGACCCGACCAAGGTGGTGCGCACCGCGCTGCAGGACGGCGCCTCGATCGCCAGCCTCTTGATCACCACCGAGGCGATGGTCGCCGAGA
>CAZDBC010000812.1:0-1520 GCA_964503295.1 uncultured Kiloniellaceae bacterium
GAGATCGCCAGGGAGTTCCCCAAGTACAAGTATGCGGATCTCAAGCCGGGTAAGTATGTGAATGTCGACTTGGCTTCCCGCGCCAAACGCCGGACCAGACAGAAGACACAGATCTACACGACCGAGAAGGCAAAGGAGGAGCTGTCCGGCGAAACCGAAGATACTCAGAGTGGGTATGTGCTCGAAGATGCCGTACGGATGATGGGCGAGTGCTTCATCGAAATGGGAGAAACCGACTCGGCTCGCGGCCAGTTCCGGATCCTGCTTGAGTTCTTCCCCGAATCGGATAATCTTGACAACGCTCAGGAACTGCTTGCCGACTCGTATGTCAAGGATGGCGACCTGGTGGTCGCGGCGGCCGATACGGTTACCGCGCAGGTCAAGGAGGCAGCGAAGGAGCACTATCGCCTGGCGATCAAGGAATACCTGAAGTTTATCAACGTGTATCCCCAAAGTGATCTGATCTCAGAGACATTCATCGCTCTGGGTGACGTATACAACAATATCGGGGAATCCGATAAAGCCGGCGATGCTTTTGGCTCGGCTCTGGGCAGGGCCAAGGAGGCCGAAGGACAGGCCAAGGTGCAGCTCAAAATGGGCAACTACTACTATGATCGTGACCGGTACAAAGAAGCGATGAACGCCTACCAGGTGATTCTGACCAACTTCCTGAGCACCGAAGTGGCGCCCAATGCACAGTACATGCTGGGTGAATGCCATGAGGCCATGGGGGATACCACCAAGGCGATCAAGAACTACGAGGTTATCCTGGAGCACTACAAGAGAAGCTCCTTTCTCGGCGGCGCAGCCTTCAAGATCGGTACCTACTACATGGACCGCAGCAACTACAAAGAGGCCCGCCGTGCATACAACATCGGCTACACCTACGACCCCGAAGGCAACCTGGCTGCCCGGTCTAAGTTCCAGATGGGTATGATCTGGAAGCGGATTGCGCAAGGACAGGAAGGGGAGGCCAAGAACAAGGCGCTCAGGACGGCTATCGATGAGTTCAAGGAGGTGGTGAAGGGCTACAAAGGCCAGGAGGCCGATCAGGCCAGCTACCAGATGGCCGAGTGTTACGTGCTCATGGGCAAGGAGAAGGCGGCCCGTGAGGTTGTCAAGAAAATTGAAAATCGAGATCTGTATGTCAAGACGATCAAGCTCTTCGGCGTGGGGGCCAACGATGCCGGGGAGGAGGCGAAGTACTGGCAGCAGGTCTATGATGATGCCACCGAAGACGAGGAACGGGCGACGGCGCTCTACGAGAAGGCGCAGGTTCTGGCCAACAAGCTGAGCAAATACGGGGAGGCGGTCGAGGCCTACAAGGAAATTCTGGAATTGACCGGAAAGACCTCCAAGCAGATCAATGCCAAGATCGGTCTGGCCAAGGCCTACGTGAACCTGGAACGCTACGATGAGGCCCAAACGCTGTATCAGGAGCTTCTCGACCACCGCAAGGTAAACGACCGATTCGGGTGACCTGGCGAGCGTTGTCGCCGAATACCGAATTTTCGACCGGG
>CAZDBC010000813.1:0-1519 GCA_964503295.1 uncultured Kiloniellaceae bacterium
TATGCCGGCGGTACGATTACTTTGCCGTCGGAGGGCATCGCGAGGAGAGGGGCGAGGTACTGGAGAACCTGTCGCTGGGCGTGGTGTTTCGACAAAGAGCGCTTCCTATACATCTGTACGGCGGACAAGGCACGCTCAACGTGCGGATGTACCCTCAGGGATTTCGCGCGCTGATCGATGGCTGGAGCAAGGCTTTTGTGAATGGTGCGGGGGCGTCGAATCCGGGGATGCTCGTCGTGAGCGCGTGTTGGATCGCCGGATGCTGTGTGGCTACCGCCGCGTTGTGCATTGCACTGCGCTTTCGTACACCCCGTTCTTTGCTCAGTTACCCTCTGTACGTGGTGCAGATTGCCTGGATACTGCGCCGACTTGGCTCGTTCAGACGAAGTACGGCGTTCCTGTTTCCTCTACACTGCCTGTTTTTCTGCTGCACCTTTGCCTATTCTGCGGTGCGCGTGAATGTCATCCGATCGGTGCAATGGAGGGGGCGGAGTGTACACGGCAAGCCACGCGGGGGGAGGAAACCATGACACGCAGCTCGAGATCACCCGGTGTGATGATTGCGGTGAATGCCGTTGCGTGGTTGGTGATTCATATGGCCTTTGCCTGGGGGGTTACCCGCTTGCCCCTACGGCTGTTCAATGCCCACGGTCTGCTGTTCCGGCCGCGGCGCTGGGAGCGGGGCGGTGATCGGTACGAGAATGCCTTGCATGTGAAACGGTGGAAGGACCTGCTGCCCGACGGGGCTTTGCTGTTTGCGGGCGGGTTCGCCAAGGGGAAGATTGCCGGCAACGGTCCGGCCTACCTCGAAAGGTACGCACGTGAGACGTGCCGCGGTGAATCCGCACACTGGCTTGTTGTGGCCATTTCCCCTGTTTTCTTCCTGTGGAATCCGGTATGGGCCGGCGTTGTCAACTTTGTCTATGCCTGTATCGCCAACGTACCATGCATCGTGGCATTGCGCTACAATCGCCTGCAACTACTCAGGATACTGGCGCGGCACTCCGCCGACGCCAGGAAGGGACAATGGCCATGAGCACAAAGGATAAACATGTCGTGATAATCGGCGCCGGTCCGGGAGGGCTGAGCGCGGCCATGATTCTGGTTAATCGCGGCTTTCGGGTCTCGGTCTACGAGCGTGAAAACACGGTCGGCGGCCGTAACCGTACGTTGCGGCTGGGACCCTACACGTTCGATACCGGCCCGACTTTCCTGATGATGGATTTCTTCCTGCGGGACATTTTTACTCTCGCCGGCAGGGATATCGGGAAGTACCTGGACCTGGTTCGTCTGGAGCCGATGTACAAACTATCATTCAAGGACGTCGAGCTGCAACCGGTCTCGGATCACCGGGAGATGAAACGGCGACTGGCAGTGGCTTTCCCCGGCGACGAACAGGGACTCGACAGATTCATGCGGAAAGAGAAGATACGCTACGACAGGCTTTTTCCCTGCCTGCGTAAACACTACTCAACACTGCCGACCATGGCGCACCCCGATCTGCTCAAGCCGTTGCCAT
>CAZDBC010000814.1:0-1517 GCA_964503295.1 uncultured Kiloniellaceae bacterium
AAGTTATTTATGTATTTTATCGTGTCAATGCGGCTTAATTCGCAGGTATTATTTGGTATAAATAATGACATAAAGTTCGCGACATCTTGTAACACAATACAGCATATCGTTTTGTAAAGAGAGACCTTCCCGAGAGGCTTCTCGGTTAGTTTAGCACCGACGGCGCCGCGGAGGGGCGCCGCCGGTACAAAACGAAAACGAGTCTAGCCGGCGCCGAGTCCGGCGGCAAGCGATCCCGCCCGCGGGCCGCCCTTCGGTGTCACGATTCGTTACAGGTCGCGGGCAGATTGCATGGATGATTGTCGAAAGATCTTACATCTGCCGAGCGCCGGATGGTGCCAAGTCATGGATTAAAAGAGAAAACATTGTCGTGGCACAGCGTTTGCTTGAGTTGCAGGGGAGCGGATCTGACCGGCCCCGAAGCTGCCGGCAGTTCGCAATTCAACCATGGGAGGTTTCCACATGAAGCGCGTCGTTTTCCTCGCCCTGCCGGCCATGGTGGCTGCCACCCCTGCTTTTGCAGGATCCACCCCGCAGTTGCCCGGCCCCGGGATTCTCGGCCTGGTCGCGGCTGCGGTGGTGGGCGGCATCTTCCTCGCCCGGCGCAAGCGCTAAGCCCAAGGCGACGGGTCGGCGCCTGCACGGGAGTGGGCGCCGGCCCTCGCTTGCGGCCGTCATCGCGCGGTACGCGGTAGAGGCTGGAAAATGGCCGAGGGGCTCTACGGTCTCCATCAGCATATCTTTTACGGCGCGCTGATGGTGTTCGCGCTGCTCGAGCTCTGGCTGCCCTTGCGCGGCAGGCGGGTCGATCTCGCGGTCCGCTGGCCGGGCAATCTCGCGCTCTTCGCGGTCAATGTGGCGCTCTACCGCGTCGTCCTGCCGGTTTCGGCCATAGAGCTGGCACAGGCGGGGCTGTTCGGTGGCGGCCTTTTGCCCCTGCCGCTCGCCGGCTGGGCCGGCATCGTCGTCGCGGTTCTGCTGCTCGATTTCTGGAAGTATGTCGAACATTGGCTGTTCCACAGCTACGCGCCGCTCTGGCGTTTGCATCTGGTGCACCACGTCGACACGGAAGTCGATTTTACGACCAGCGAACGCCATCACCCCTTGGAGCTGCTGGTCGGCTATCCGGTGATACTGGGGTTCGTCGCCGTCTTCGGGTTGCCTGCGGAAGGGGTGGCGCTCTTTGCCATCCTGTCGTCGCTGGTCAGCCTCTGGTCGCATGCCGACGTGCGCTGGCCGCCCGCACTGGAGGCCCTGGTGCGCAAGGTTTTCGTGACGCCGGACATGCACGTGGTGCACCACTCGGCCGAGCGGCGCGAGACCGACAGCAACTACGGGCTCATCTTCTCGTTCTGGGACCGGCTGTTCGGCACCTACGTCGATCCGACACCGGAGGCTGCCGCCCGGCGGGTGCTCGGCCTCGAATACTATCGCAGCGCGCGTGACCTGCGGCCGGTTCGCAGCTTCATGCTGCCGTTCGCGGCGCCGCCGCGCGCGCCGCGGTCGGCGCGGGCCGC
>CAZDBC010000815.1:0-1512 GCA_964503295.1 uncultured Kiloniellaceae bacterium
CACCATGGCGCGGATCACCTGGGCGTTGCCCCGGCTGTCCATGCCCTGAACATTGCCGCGCCGGCTGTTCAGGTCGCCGATGATGTCGCCCATGTACTCCTCTGGCGTCACCACCTCAACCTTCATGATCGGCTCGAGCAACGCCGGCCCGCATTTCGTGATGCCCTCGCGGAACGCCGCGCGGGTCGCGATCTCGAACGCCAGCACGCTGGAGTCGACGTCGTGGCTGGCGCCGTCGACCAGGGTCGCCTTGAAGTCGATCAACGGGAAGCCGGCCAGCACGCCGGTCTCGCGCGCCGAATTCAGTCCCTTCTCGACACCGGGAATGTACTCGCGCGGGACGGCGCCGCCGGTGATCGCGTTCTCGAACATGAAGCCCTCGCCGGGCTCGAGCGGCTCGAACACCAGCTTGATGCGGGCGAACTGGCCCGAGCCGCCGGTCTGCTTCTTGTGGGTGTAGTCGATCTCGCCGCGGCGGCTGATCGTCTCGCGGTAGGCGACCTGCGGCGCGCCCACGTTGGCATCCACCTTGAACTCGCGGCGCATGCGGTCGACCAGAATCTCCAGATGCAGCTCGCCCATGCCCTTGATCACGGTTTGCCCGCTCTCGGGATCGCTCGCCACTCGGAAGGAGGGATCCTCCTGGGCCAAGCGCTGCAGAGCCTGCGCCATCTTCTCCTGGTCGCTCTTGGTCCTGGGCTCGACCGCGACCTCGATGACCGGATCGGGGAAGTCCATGCGCTCGAGCACCACAGGGCTGTTCGGCGCGCACAGCGTGTCGCCGGTGGTGGTGTTCTTCAGCCCGGCCAGGGCGACGATGTCGCCGGCGCGCGCCTCCTTGACCTCCTCGCGCGAATTGGCGTGCATCAGCAACATGCGGCCGATCCGCTCGCGGTTGTCCTTGACGCTGTTGAGCACCTGGGTGCCCGACTCCATGATGCCGGAATAGACGCGCACGAAGGTCAGCGAACCGACGAAGGGATCGGTCATGATCTTGAACGCGAGCGCGGCCATGGGCTCGTCGTCGGTGCTGTGCCGGACGATCTCCTCTTCCGTGCCCATCTTGACGCCGCGAATGGCGGGCACCTCGGTTGGCGAGGGCAGGTAGTCGATGACCGCGTCAAGCAGAGGCTGAACGCCCTTGTTCTTGAACGCGGACCCGAGCAGCACGGGAACGAAGGCCAAGCCCACGGCCCCTTTGCGGATGCAGCGGCGCAGCGTCTCCTCGTCGGGCTCGGTGCCGTCGAGATAGGCCTCCATGGCGGCGTCGTCCTGCTCGACCGCGAGCTCGATCAGCCGTTCGCGGTAGCTCTGCGCCTGCTCCGCCAACTCGGAGGGGATGTCTTGGTACTCGAACTCGGCGCCCAGCGACTCGTCCTTCCAGACGATCGCGCGCATGGTCACGAGATCGATCACCCCCTTGAAGTTGGATTCGGCGCCGATCGGCAACTGGGTGACCGCTGGCGTCGCACCCAGACGATCGACGATCATCTCGACGCAGCGGAAGAAGTC
>CAZDBC010000816.1:0-1507 GCA_964503295.1 uncultured Kiloniellaceae bacterium
AGGCGGCGAGCAGCGCGCCGACCAGGATCACCGAGACGGCCAGTCCGCCGCGCAGCCGCCCGAAGAGGACGCCCATGGCCTCCAACAGGTCTTCGGCGATACGCGAGCGCTCCAGAATCACGCCCATCAGCACGAAGAGCGGGATCGCGACCAGGATCTCGTTGGTCATGATCCCAAAGATGCGCGTCGCCAGCGCACCCATGATGCTCATGTCGAAGACGCCGAGCGCGGCGCCGAGCAGGGCGAAGAGCAGACCGATCCCTGACAGGGTGAAGACCACCGGATAGCCGAGCAGGATCCCGGCGCACAGCGCCGCCAGCATCAGCAGGTCGAGGTTCTCGGCCAGCGCCACAGGTCAGCGTCCCGGCGGCTCGAGCAGGTCGGCCAGGGCGCGCAGCGCCAGGGCAATGCCCTGGATCAGCAGCAGCACCGCCATCAGCGGCACCAGCGACTTGAGGACGAAGACCGCCGGGATGCCGCCGACCGACATGGCGCCTTCGCGGATCGCCCAGGAATTGGCCGCGAAACGCCAGGTGAACCAGAGCAGGGCGAGGCAGGTCGGAATCAGGAACAGAATGCTGCCGAACAAGTCGACGGCGGCGCGTCGGCGCGCCGATATCTCGGAATAGAACACGTCGACGCGCACATGCCCGTCGAGCAGCAGGGTATAGCGGATGCACAGCATGAAGAGCGCGGCGTGGAGATAGATGACCGCTTCCTGGAACGCGATGTAGCTGCTGCCGAAGGCGTAGCGCAGGACGACCACCCCGAACTGCACGAGCAGCATGGCGAGCGCGAGCCAGCGCGCGCCGCTTCCGATCGTCCGGTTGATCGCGTCCAGCCGCTGGCTGGCGCGCCGCAAGACTTTCATGCCCGTCTCCAATCACCTCACCCTAGGGCTGACTCGTATCGGGCACCCTGGCGACGCCCGGCGCGATCCCCGCAATCGGCAGACTCGGGACCGGGAGGGGCTGCCAAGACGCCCTTGCGCCGACCTCGCCGAGGGAAGAAAGCCTTGATGCAGGCGATCCTGCCTCATCCTTCGACAGACTCAGGATGAGGCAGGCTGCTTAGAAGCCCTCATGTTGAGCTTGTCGAAACATGAGGGCTTCCCGCTGGACCTCGGTACCTTTTGCGTCACCCGTACTTGAAGTCGAGACCGCGCGCGTTCATGACGCCGTTGTCGGCATAGGGCATGTAGTCGACCATGAGCTGACGGTAGGCCAGGAACGACTCGCAGATGCGCCGCACCAGCTCGTCCTCGTCCTCGCGCAGCTCGGCGATCACCTCGCCTGCGGCATTGCCGAGGCCGACGATGACCTCTTCAGGGAACTTCCGGAGCTTGACGCCCTTGTCCTCGACCAGCTGCTTCAGCGCCTTGGCGTGATTGGTGTTGTACTCGGTCACGACCGGGTCGTAGAGCGACTGGCAGGCATAGGCGACGGCCTGCTTCAGGTCGTTGGGCAGGGCATCGTACTTGGCCTTGTTGACGCCGCACTCCTCCGCG
>CAZDBC010000817.1:0-1505 GCA_964503295.1 uncultured Kiloniellaceae bacterium
GCCTCGTACCACTCCCTGATCGCCGTTTCGTCGGCATGGTGGGCGTGGTTGACGCCCTCCTCCAGCACCAGGTCGAAGGCGCCGCCCAGACGCGCCGCGATCACCTCAGGATCGCCCCAGGCGAGCGGCGAGGGGCCGGCGGGTCCTGGTTCCGGGTCATGGCCGGCGATCAGGCCGAAGAAGGTCGCGACCGCCCCGTCGGGCGTCCAGACCGCGAGCACGAGCGGTGACGTATGAGGTTTTGTGTCATGGGCATGAGAGGGGGTACTCCGCGGAGTTGCTGACTACCGCCATAGGAGCACCCCCAATGCCACATGCAGTGACGATTGCCAGTTTACCGGCTGCGTTCGAGATGATGAAGGCGATGCAGGTGGAAGGGCTGGATGGCAGCCCGGACCATCGTTCGGCCGCCTGTGAGGCGCTGCGCGACATTCTGGAAGGCCAGATGGCGCAGGCGGTCGACCGGCATCTGGAGCGGATGGCGCGGCGCGGCGAGGCCGATCGGCGCAACGGCCACTACCGCCGGCATCTGCTCAGCGAGCTCGGCGATATCGAGCTGTCGGTGCCGCGCACCCGCCGGTTCAGTGCGCATGGCATGCTGCGCGCCTATGCCCGCCGGACCAAGGAGGTCGACCGCCTGATCCTGGCTTGTTTCGTGCTCGGCATCTCCACGCGCAAGGTCGGCCGGGCCCTGCTGGCGATCCTCGGCCGGCCGGTCAGCCCCGGCACGGTCAGCCGAGTGGCCCGGCAGCTCGATGCCGCCGTCGCCGCCTTTCACGCCCGGCCGCTCGAGGACCGCTACCGGGTGGTGATGCTGGATGGCGTGGTCCTGGCCCGCAGGACCGGCGCCGGCGCCATCCGCCGGCCGGTGCTGGTCGCCCTCGGCCTCGATCGCGACGGACGCAAGGAGGTCATCGACTACCACCTGGCCAGAAGCGAGAGCGCCGCCGAGTGGGAGCGCTTCCTGACAGACCTGTTCCGCCGCGGCCTGACCGGCAAGGGCCTCGAGATGATCTGCGTCGACGGCGGCGCCGGCCTGCTGGCCGCGCTGCCGGTGGTCTTTCCCGGCACCCCGGTGCAGCGCTGCTGGGCGCACAAGATCCGCAATATCCTCGACAAGGTCCGCAACGCCGATCGCGACCGGCTCAAGGCCGATCTCCACGCCATCATGAACGCCCAATCCCGGCCCAAGGCACTCGCCGCCGCCCGCCGCTGCGCCGAGCGATGGCAAGGGCCATACCCCAAGGCCGTCGCCTGCCTGCGCAACGATCTCGACGACCTCCTCACCTGCTTCCGCTACAAGTCCCTGGCCGAGCGAAAGGCCGTGCGCACCACCAACGCCATCGAACGACGCTTCCGCGAGGTCCGACGCCGAACCAGACCGATGGGCACCTTCCAGGACCGCACCTCCATCGACCGGATCCTCTTCGCCGTCTTCAGCAACGAAAACCTCAACCAGGGCGTCAGCTCCCCTCTCGACCTGACACAATCATCTTGACGTTACC
>CAZDBC010000818.1:0-1501 GCA_964503295.1 uncultured Kiloniellaceae bacterium
TCGAGAAACACCGCCAGTCGACGGTCGCTGCCTGACAGCGCCGGCCGCAGCACGAAGTCGATCGACACCGGCACCTGCGCCGTCTCCGCCGGCGGTGGGCTCACCTGCGGCTCCACCATCCACTCGGCCTCACCCAGCACCCACCGGTAGCCGGGCTTGCCGTTGACCACGGCGGTGCGCAGCGACGCTCGCCGCCCGCTGGCATCCTGCACCTGGCGCAGCGCCTCCAGGAACCGCAGCTCCAGCTCGCTCTCGAGCAGCCCGCTGATGCTGATCTCGCCGAGGCTCGCCGCGGTGACCAGCTTGTCGCGCCGAGTGAGAATCTTCCGCAGCACGACCGAAGCGACCTCCGCGGACGTGTCGTCCATGTCACGGGCGCTCCGGTACCCGTACAGACAGCGGTAGCAACCATCCCTGTCCGGGTCGCTCCAGCACGGGCACCGCTCGATCGTCTCCACAGCCAGCTCGAGCGCCTCGATCAACGGCAGCTCGCCGCCCTCGCTCGCCGGTGTCACCAGCTGCTTGAGGTACCCCGTGCCACCCGGAACCGTATCGAACAGCACCAGGTACTGCTTGCGCAGCGCCGTCCCCGGCACCGGATCGGAGGTCACCGTGCTATGCAGATGATCGACGCTCCCGCCGAACCGCGCCTTCAGACCCACCTGCAACGCCGCCAGGAACGAGTGCAGCTGGCGCGTGGTGCTGGTGTCGGCCAGCGGCAGCAAGATCCGCAGCGCCTCGGAAGCGAAGCGGCTGTCCTCCACCGCGAGGGTGGCGGCGGGCGGGTGGCCGAGCGCCTGCGCTTGGCGCATCAGGCGGCGGGCGTGGTCCGGATCGCGCGCGACGTTGTCGCCGTTCCAGTACGCCCAGCCCAACGCCGTCAGCGCCGAGGCGTTGTCGGCGGCGGCGGCGGCCTCGAGCAGCTCGAGGCCGCGCGCGACGTCCTGCGCCAAGACGTCGCCGCTGAGATAGGCCCGGCCGAGATCGGTCATCGCCGCGCTGTGGCCGGCGGCCGCCGCCGTTCGCAGGAGCGCCTCGCCGCGCGCCGCATCCCGCTCCAGCGGCCGGCCGGTCAACAGCGCGCGGCCGAGATACGCCGTCGACGGCACGTCGCCCACCTCGACCCCGCGCTCGCCCCACCGGCGACCGGCCGCGGCATCCACCGCAAAGCCGTCGTAGCCCTGCAGAAAACCGCGCGTGAGCCGCCGGATCGCGCGCACCTCGCCGGCCGCCGCGGCGACCTCGTACCAGCGGATCGCCTCGTCGAGATCGCGCGGCAGGCCCTCGCCCTCGTCGTAGAGGCGGGCGAGTTCCCAAGCCGCCCAGGTCTTGCCCTCGACCTCCAAGAGGTGGCGATAGACGCGAGCGAGTTGCCGGGCGTAGTCCTCGGCGTCGCCGTCGGCACCGGCGGCGAGCGCCCGCTCGAGCGAGAGCTGAAGGGCGAGGAGATCGTCCTCCGCCCGCCCCGCGGCGAGCCAACGCTCGGCCTCCGCCTCCAAGC